>JBDSOQ010000137.1:0-12507 GCA_039914755.1 Nitrosospira sp.
GACAATCCCTGTATTTCCGAGGTAAAGGTATCCGCTTTTACCATTCCCACCGCCACGCCAGAGTCTGATGGCACGCTCGAATGGAATGCGACGACGCTGGTGCTGGTCGAGATCGATGGAGGAGGAAAGACCGGCATCGGCTTCAGCTATGCCGATACCGCTACGGCAAAACTGATTCACGATACGCTGGCCAGCACCGTTATCGGGCGTAACGCTCTTGCTGTGGGTGATTGCTGGAACGCCATGGTAACTGCCATTCGCAACCTTGGCCGTCCCGGCGTCAGCTCGATGGCGATTGCTGCGGTGGATAATGCGTTGTGGGACCTGAAGGCGCACATTCTCGATCTACCGCTCGTTTCATTGCTGGGCCAGGTGCGCACTGCTGTCCCTGCCTATGGGAGTGGCGGCTTCACCTCTTATAGTGTTGCTGAATTACAAAAGCAACTTGCCGGATGGACATCCAGCGGAATTCAGCACGTCAAAATGAAGATCGGACGCGAGCCGGACAAAGATATCGCACGCGTCGCCGCCGCGCGCGAAGCCATCGGCCGGAACAACGAACTTTTTGTAGACGCCAACGGCGCATATTCGCGCAAGCAGGCGCTGGCAATGGCATCTTCCTTCGCTGAATCGGGCGTTTCCTGGTTTGAAGAGCCTGTTTCAAGCGACGATCTTCAAGGGCTGCGGCTGATGCGCGACAGAGCCCCGCCGGGAATGGATATCAGCGCAGGAGAATACGGGTACCACAGCAAATATTTTTGCCGCATGCTGCAAGCTGGGGCCGTCGACGTTCTCCAGGCGGATGCGACGCGGTGCGCAGGCATAACCGGCTTCCTGGAGGCGGCAACCCTTTGCAAGGCGTTTAATTTACCGCTTTCCAGCCACTGCGCGCCATCGATTCATATTCACCCCTGCTGCGCCGTAACATCGGTCCGCCATCTCGAATATTTTTATGACCATGTCCGGATAGAACAGATGCTGTTCGATGGCGCAATCAAACCCAAAGACGGCCTTCTGCATCCGGATATGACTCGCCCCGGCCTGGGGCTGGAATTCAAGCGTACGGATGCGTCACGATACGCGGCATGAACATCAGGCACATCCATTCAACGGTGCCAGGAGCAAGATAACCATGACAACGTCGCTTCTCGATGCACGGGCTTTGGCCAGCGAATTAAAAGGCGAAATTAAAGGTGAGGTGCGCTTCGACGACGGCAGCCGCGCGCTTTATGCGACCGATGGCTCAAATTATCGTCAGGTTCCAATCGGCGTGGTCATTCCGCAATCGGTTGACGATGTCATTGCCACCGTTGCCGCTTGCCGCCGGCATGGCGCACCGGTACTTTCGCGCGGCGGCGGTACCAGCCTCGCAGGCCAGTGCTGCAATGTCGCCGTTGTCATGGATATGTCGAAATATCTCAATCGCATCCTTGACCTGGACCCCCAAAAAAAAACCGCACGGGTCGAACCGGGGTGCGTGCTCGATAACTTGCGCGACGCAGCCGAGAAACATCACCTGACCTTTGCGCCTGATCCTTCGACTCACACTCACAACACCCTGGGCGGCATGATCGGCAACAACTCATGTGGCGTGCACTCGGTCATGGGCGGCAAAACGGTCGACAATGTAATCGAGCTCGACGTTCTGCTCTATGATGGTACCCGAATGACGGTGGGTAAAACAGACGACAGCGAATTTGCGCGGATTGTAGCAGCAGGTGGACGTCGTGGCGAAATCTATGCCAGATTGAAATCATTGGCGGACCGGGAGGCCGATCAGATCCGCTTGCGCTACCCGAAAATACCGCGGCGCGTATCTGGCTACAATCTGGATGATCTATTGCCGGAGAACGGTTTTGACATTGCGCGTGCCCTGGTCGGCACGGAAAGTACCTGTGTGGTAATTCTCGAGGCGACGTTGCGGCTCGTATACAGCCCGCCCGGCCGGTCACTTCTCGTGCTCGGCTATCCCGACGTATACAGTGCCGGCGATCACATTCTCGATATTCTCAAATTTGGCCCCATCGGCCTGGAAGGCATGGATGATCGCCTTATTTCGGATATGAAATCAATCGGAATACATCCCGAGGATGCGCAATTGCTTCCTGAGGGCGGCGGCTGGCTGCTGGCCGAATTTGGGGGTAGAGATAAAGCCGAAGCTGACATACATGCGAAAGCATGCATGAGCGCCTTGAAAGAAATTCATGATGGACCGTCGATGAAGCTGTTTGACGATCCAGCAGAGGAAAGAATGATCTGGAAGGTGCGCGAATCCGGACTCGGCGCTACCGCGCATGTGCCCAACAAAAAGATCACCTGGGAAGGATGGGAGGACGCTGCCGTTCCTCCGGATAAAGTCGGCGCATACCTGCGCGATTTCCGTAAGCTGCTGGAGAAATTCGGCTATGGATGCGATTTATACGGGCATTTTGGTCAGGGCTGCATCCACACACGCATTGATTTCGATCTGGAAACCCATGATGGCATCGATATCTTTCATTCTTTCCTGAATGAAGCGGCAGATCTGGTGGTGAGTTATGGTGGCTCGCTATCGGGCGAACACGGCGATGGTCAATCAAAGGCGGAGTTTCTGCCAAAAATGTTCGGTGACGAACTGGTGCGCGCCTTCAGCGAATTTAAATCGATCTGGGATCCGGACTGGAAAATGAACCCTGGAAAAATCGTCGATCCTTTCCTCCCGACCGAAAACCTGCGCCTGGGCACGGGCTATAACCCGCCGCAGCCGGCGACTCATTTTCGTTACCCTAAAGACGCGGGAAATTTCGGTCGTGTCACATTGCGTTGTGTCGGCATCGGAAACTGCCGCCAGCAGCATTCGCAAACCATGTGCCCCAGTTATAAAGTGACACGCGAAGAGAAGCATTCCACACGAGGCCGTGCCCGCCTGCTCTTTGAGACCATGCGCGGCGAAGTCATCAAGGATATGTGGCAAAGCGATGAAATGAGAGAGTCGCTCGACCTCTGCCTCGCCTGTAAAGGCTGCAAGAGCGATTGCCCCGTCAATGTCGACATGGCGACCTACAAGGCCGAGTTTCTGTCGCATTACTACGAACACAAGCCGCGGCCCCGCCAGGCTTATGCATTCGGATGGATAGACCGCTGGGCAAGGCTTGCGGCTTATGCTCCAGGAGCAGTCAACTGGCTCACGCAAATGCCCGGCCTGAGTGCGCTTGCCAAGAATATTGCGGGGATGCCGCAACAACGCAGAGTACCGAAATTTGCAACGGAAACATTTCTGCATTGGTTCAAGCAACGCGCGCCGCGCAATGAAGGTAAGCCGGCGGTCATTCTATGGCCGGATACGTTTAATAATCATTTTCATCCGGAAACCGCCAAGGCCGCCGTTGCGGTTCTCGAAGCCGCAGGTTTCCAGTTACGGGTGCCGGTACAGCACGTCTGTTGCGGGCGGCCGCTTTACGATTTCGGCATGCTGGATCAAGCAAAGAAGCAGCTGCGCCAGATACTCACCAATATGCGGCAGGATATCGATGACGGCATCCCGGTGGTCGGTCTCGAACCCGCTTGTGTCGCCGTGTTCCGCGATGAATTGATAAATCTTTTTCCGGGTGACGAAGTGGCCAAACGGCTAAGTCGGCAAACCTATTTTTTTAGCGAGTTTCTTCTTAAAAAGGCACCCCGGTTTTCCTATCCGCAGCTCGCACGTAAAGCTGTGCTGCATGGGCATTGTCATCAGAAAGCCCTCATCAGAATGGAAAGCGAAGTGACTGTTCTAAAAAATATGGGGATGGATGTGGAAAATCTCGACTCAGGCTGTTGTGGCATGGCCGGTTCCTTCGGCTTCGAGAAGGAAAAATATGACATATCGCTCCAGGTCGGCGAACTGGTTTTGTTACCGGCGGTGCGTGCCGCCGCAGACGAAACCCTGATAGTGGCGGATGGCTACAGCTGCCGAGAGCAAATCGCCCAGACAACGGACCGGCATGGTTTGCATCTAACCGAAGTGATCCATCTGGCAATGCAAGGTTCCTCTGTAATGTCTCGAAAGGAGGCACGATGAAGGTAACCCGGAAATCGGAAGTCGTTGTAGTCACGGGAGCCGGCGCCGGCGTGGGCCGTGCGACAGTTCAGGAGTTCGCGCGGAGCGGCTGCCGCATTGGCCTCATCGGGCGCGACCGCGCACGGCTCGAGCAGGCAGCGGCCGAGGTGCGCCATTTGGGCGGCCAAGCGATAGTCTGCGTCGCCGATGTCGCGGATGCGGCTCAGGTCGAGGCAGCAGCGGCGGCGGTCGAAGCGACATTCGGGTCATTCGATGTGTGGGTGAACGACGCGATGGCGACAATTTATTCGCCGTTCAGCGAGATCTCCCCAGAGGATTACAAGCGGGCTACCGAAGTCACCTATCTAGGTGCGGTGTACGGCACGATGGCCGCCCTCAGGCGTATGAAAAAGCGTGATCACGGGGTCATCGTACAGGTTGGATCGGCGCTCGCCTATCGAGCGATTCCGTTGCAAGCGCCCTATTGCGGCGCAAAATTTGCCATTCGCGGGTTCACCGACGCATTGCGCAGCGAACTGTTGCACGACCGCAGCAAGGTGCGCGTGACAATGGTACAAATGCCGGCGCTCAATACGCCCCAGTTCGACTGGGGCAAGAATCATATGCCGATGAGGCCGCAACCGGTCCCACCAATTTTTCAGCCCGAAACGGCGGCAAAGGCTATTTTTTGGGCGGCACACCACAAACGGCGAGAAGTTTACGTTTGCTGGCCGTCGCTCAAAACAATCTGGGCAAATAAATTCATCCCGGGGTTGCTTGACCATTACCTGGCCCACTTCGGCTATGCCGGCCAGCAATCAGGCCAAAAGGCTGATCCGGCGCGCCCTGACAATTTGTGGCAACCGGTAGGTGGTACGGATTTCGCCGCCCATGGCAGGTTTGATAGCCGCGCCCGGCAGGGAGGCGTCGGACTATGGGCAACGCTCTATCGCGAACCCGTCGCCGCGGGTTTGCTTTGCGCGGTAGCGCTTGCTTACTCGCACTTTTCGATGTCGAAACACAGGGCGCGGAAGGGGCTTCGCCGGGGTGAAGATGACTGATCCCTGAAAACCAGGATGGATGCAATATTTGTGAAGCAGACAGCACCGCGGGAGACAGCTGAGATTACAGGCCGGCGACCGGCCGGGATTGAAGGCGAAAAATGGAAAATACGGAAGCATTCGGGCATCCCGGTATAGCGCCCAATTGGACATCCAGCGCGAAGCAGGGAATCGGTACATCGTTATCGGCGGCATCACCCGTCTGGTTTACGCTCGGCCACGGCATCCTTAACGAAATATATTTTCCTACGGTGGATACGGCCAATACACGTGATGCGCAATACCTCGTCGCAGACGAGAATAGTTTCATGCATGAAGAGAAGCGCCACATGAAACATAGCGTCGAGTATTCAGACCCGCGCTCCCTGGCCTACCGTCAAATCAACGTGGATCCTCACGGCCGCTATCGCTTTGTCAAAGAGACGATTAGCGATCCCGATGCGCCGGTCGTGCTGGTGCACACACGCTTTGAAGCCTTATGTCCGGAAGCAGACAATTATCGGATCTATACGCTGGTGACCCCTCACATCGGTAATCAGGGAATGGGGAATACGGCGCGGCGCATTTCGGTCGATGGCCGGGATTGCCTGATCGCGGAGCGTGCAGGGAAAGCGCTTGCCGTCATCGCCTCGATTCCGTTCCTGAAATGCTCATGCGGTTTTGTTGGCGCGAGCGATGGCTGGACCGATCTGAATTTCAATTTCCGCATGGACTGGGAATTTGCTTCCGCCACTGACGGCAACGTAGCGCTGATGGGTGAACTCGATACGCGGCACGGCCATGAATGGGTGCTTGCGATCGGCTTTGGCGCATCGGGCGAGGACGCGGCGCACGCCGCCATAAAATCTCTTACCCGCGGCTGGAAGCACGCGCACAAGCGGTATTTAAGCGTCTGGCATAAATACTGCGATAGCCTGATCGACCTCAGCGCGCTGAGCGCCGACGGTGGACGCACATACTACACCAGTGCGATGCTCATACGCGCGCATGAAGATCGTCTGCATCCCGGCGCAATATGTGCCTCATTGTCCATCCCCTGGGGACAAGTCCACGGCGACCAGGACGTAGGCGGTTATCACCTGGTATGGCCGCGCGACCTGGTTCAGGCCGCTACCGCAGCGCTGGCGGCGGGCGATGTCGAGTTGGCGGTGCGTGTGGTCCGCTATCTGGCGTCGATACAATCGGATGACGGCGGCATGCCCCAGAATTGCTGGGTGGATGGCCGTCCGCATTGGTGCGGCATCCAGCTGGACGAAGTGGCGTTCCCCATCATGCTCGCCTGGCATTTGCACAACAAGGGGCTGCTGGGCGGGTTCAATCCCTGGCCCATGGTAAAAGCGGGGGCGGCATATATTATAAAACGGGGTCCGAGTTCTCCCCAGGAGCGTTGGGAAGAAGATGCGGGCATCTCTCCCTCAAGCCTTTCAACATTGATTTCCGCGTTGGTTTGTACCGCCGACATTGCAGCAAAGCGCGGTGACGGACAGGTAGCGAAACTCTGCCTGGAGACTGCGGATTACTGGGCCGCCAACGTCGAGCGTTGGACTTATACCACCTGTGGATCGCTTCTCCAGGATAATCCGGAATATTACGTACGCATCAGCTCTACCGACAAAAAAACAAAATCGGGTGTCCAGGATCCTGATACCGGCTACGTGCAGATCAAGAATCTGCCCGGTGGGACCAGGCGTCACCCGGCTCGCAACGTTGTCGGGGGCGGCTTCCTCGGGCTGGTCCGCTACGGGATACGCCGGTCCGGCGATGAACACATACTGAAAACGCTGGCTGTTTATGATCACGTGCTGAAGGTCGATACGCCGTACGGGCCGGGCTGGCATCGATATAACCATGATGGTTACGGGCAAAAGGCAAATGGCGATCCTTTCGATTCCACCGGTGTCGGACGGCTCTGGCCATTACTGACCGGTGAGCGCGGCCATTTCGAACTTGCCGCCGGGCACTCCCCATATCCCTATATCAGGGCGATGGAAAGCTTTGCGAGCACCTGCTGCCTGATACCGGAACAGGTGTGGGACACCGCCGATATTCCTGAGAAACATATGCTCATCGGGCGCCCGACCGGCTCTGCGTTGCCGCTGGTATGGTCTCACGCGGAATATATCAAGCTGGTGCGGTCGGCGCAAGATGGCGCGATTTTCGATTTGATAACGCCCGTACACAAGCGCTACGTGAACGATGGCGTGACCACCGGCATGCAGGTATGGACCTTCAAGCAGAGGCTGCTTGAATTCGATCCCGGACGGCCCTTGCGTATCGAAGTTTATGCCTCAGGGCGCTTGCACTGGAGTGCGGACAACTGGATGACTTATCAAGATACCGCACTGGCGGATGCCGGCCTGGGCATTTATGTGCACGACTTCGAGGAAGGACGGTTAAACCATGCCATCGCACTCAAGTTTACGTTTTATTGGAATCATGCGGAACATTGGGAAGGGCAGGATTTCAGCATGGCCGCCAATAAAAACATGATGAAACTGCAACATGACGAGCATGGATTCAGCTCGGAAGGCGATCCGGACCGAACGGAAATATTTGAACCCAGCCTGGACTGAACGATCTTATAAAAAAATGGGCCTACGCAGGATAAACGGCGTACCGAACCGCAGGTTATTACGATTAAGAGATTCCGCGGCCTCTGGCGGCGCGGAAACATGCTGAACGCGACACTAGCCAGCGCCGGAGGCGAGGCGGCTTCAGGATTAACTATCTTACTGGAGAATGGAAAACATGAACAAAGCAGCCGGACATAAGCGCTGGGTAATTGCCGATGGTTACATTCCGCCTGCCAGCACCAGCAACAGCAGGCAACTGGTGAGCCATGACGCAATTTGTATTCTCAACAGTGGCGATCAGGACGCACATATTGGTGTCACCATCTTCTTCGCCGATCGCGAGCCCGCGGGACCGTACAACATCATCGTTAAAGCATTGCGCACCAAACATGTCCGTTTCAATGAATTCACCGATCCTAAACCGGTTCCGCACGACACCGACTATGCCAGCATAATCGATTCAGATGTTCCTGTCGTCGTACAGCATACCCGCCTCGATTCCCGTCAGCCAGCGCTGGCATTGATGAGCACGATAGCCTATCCGGTATGAACTACTTGATGAGCCAAAACGCATGCCTGCCAACTTCAGCTGCAATCCGACTGCCCCGGCGGCTGCGCTGCTGCACTGCTGGGAGCACACCGTCGGCAGCGATCACGCCCTGATAGCGCTGCGGAGAGACTGCAGACCCTGCTGCGGAAAACCCACGACGATAAGGCTTATCGTCATTTTATCTGGAGAATAGTTATTTTTTAATTGCCTAACCGGAAAATGAAAATTATCGAATCAGGATTTTATTCTCATGCGGCCTCAAAACAGGCATCAGGCTTGGCAGCACGGGTGGTCGTTATATCTGCCACAGTGGCAATGATGGCACCCATGGCGAATGCAGCGGACGCACCGCTGAATTATTTCCTGTACAGTTATGGCCCCGCGTCCAGGCCGACAATGTATCTCGGATGGGCGCTCGCCGGATTATCGGTATTGGTGTTCCTCATCATCACGCTATTGCTGCTGGCAGCTTTGCTCCGCAAACGTCCCGCCATGGACCTGCGCGCAATCGGGCGTGAAGGCGAAGGGCTGCGGTGGATATATATCGGAACGGGAATTTCCACCTGCATATTGTTCGGCCTGGTTATTTATTCCCTGATGGCGCTGAACGCGGTCGCCAAGCCGGCGCAAAGCCCAACCATTACGCTGACCGTTACGGGATATGACTGGTGGTGGAAAATCGAGTATGACCATGATGATCCATCGCAACGCTTCATCACCGCTAATGAGCTGCATGTTCCGGTCGGCCAGCCTGTCCTGATCAAGCTGAAAAGCGCCGACGTCATCCACGCGTTCTGGGTACCGAAGCTCGCCGGCAAAACACAGATGATCCCGGGGCTCACGAATCAGCAATGGATCCAGGCCGATGTGCCTGGCATATATACCGGGCAATGTGTCCAGTTTTGCGGCGCCGGCCATGCCCACATGGGTTTCGAGATCGTCGCTGAAAGCGCCCGCGATTTTGAAGAATGGCGGAATGCTCAGCGTCGGACCGCCGCGCTCGTTCCGACGACAGATGAAAATCCGGGACACAAACTGTTCATGGATCGCTGCGCCGGTTGCCACGCGATTCGGGGAACCGATGCCGGCGGCCAGCATGCGCCCGACCTGACTCACTTGAACTCACGACGCCGGCTTGCAGCGGGACTATTAACGAACACACCTGAACATCTGATGAAGTGGGTCGTCAATGCACAACAACTCAAGCCGGGGTCACGCATGCCCAGCATTGCGTTGTCGGAATCTGAAAAATCCGCGCTGGCGTTATTTTTGTCAAAATTGGACTAAGAAGTATGGCCACCTCTGACATGATGCATAACCCGGCGGACGACCGTATCCACGGCGCCCATTCGGACGATGACCGCCTGAGCCGCGTGCCGGATTTTGGCCGCGCACCGATTGGTTCGGCTGCCGAAGCGCACCTCGCCCATATCTGGGAAGCAGCCCCGGGTTGGCGCGGCTCGCTCTCCACGGTCGATCATAAGACGATCGGCCTGCGGTATATCGTCACTGCGTTTGTTTTCCTTCTGATCGGCGGCGTCGAGGCCCTGATCATGCGCGTGCAGCTCTCCGGACCGGGCCTTACGCTGTTGACGCCGGAACAATACAGCCAATTGTTCACGATGCACGGCGTGACGATGATCTTTCTGTATGCCTTGCCGATATTGTCGGGATTTTCCAACTATCTCTGGCCGTTGCTGCTGGGCTCGCGCGACATGGCATTTCCCCGCTTGAATGCGCTCTCTTACTGGGTCTTCCTGTTTGCCGGCATATTCATGTATGCAAGCTTCCCTATCGGCCAGGCGCCGAACGCCGGCTGGTTCAACTACGTTCCCTTCGCGGGGCCCATCTATAACACCGGCACCAATATCGATGTCTTCGCGCTCGGCATGGTGCTGCTGGGAATATCGACAACCGTCGGATCGGTCAATTTTGTGGTTACGCTATTCCGGATGCGGGCGCCGGGCATGACCATCAATCGCGTACCCATCCTGGTCTGGGGCACGCTCACCGCATCCGTAGCCAATCTGCTGGTTATCCCCGCAGTCAGCCTCGCGTTTTTTCTTTTGTGGCTGGACCGCCAGATCGGCACCTACTTCTTCGATGTGGCAAACGGCGGTAAGCCGCTGCTGTGGCAGCACCTGTTCTGGATTTTCGGCCATCCGTGGGTTTACGCGATTGTGCTTCCGGCGATGGGCATCGTTTCGGACGCATTGCCCACGTTCTGCCGCCGCCCCCTGGTGGGTTATGCAATGATGGCCCTTGCTACCATGGCGACCATGCTGGTTGGATTCGAGGTATGGATTCATCATATGTTCGCCACCGGGATACCGACGGTTGCCCTATCGATTTTCGGTGCCGCCAGCATGATCATTTCAATTCCGAGCTCAGTCGCGGTGTTTTCGTGGATTGCAACCATCTGGCTTGGAAGGCCGGTGTTCAAGACGCCGTTTCTGTTCTTTGCCGGATTTGTCCTTCTGTTTGTCATCGGCGGCTTATCGGGTGTGATGACGGCAGCCGTATCGCTCGATTGGCAGCTCAACGAAACCTACTTCATCGTCGCACACTTGCATTATGTGCTCCTGGGAATCAACGTGTTTCCGGTCATCGGCGGCATCTACTACTGGTTCCCCAAATTCACCGGCCGCATGATGGATGAGAAAATGGGCAAATGGAGCTTTTGGGTCATGTTCATCGGTTTCAATGTAGGGTTTTTTCCGATGCACATATCGGGTCTACTGGGCATGCCGCGCCGTATCTACACCTATTCATCGCGGATGGGTTGGGATACGGTCAATATGATCACATCCATCGGGTCTTTCGTATTTGCCCTTGGTGTCCTGATTTTTCTCGTCAATGTCGCGATCAGCCTCAAGCGTGGCGCTCGGGCAGGCGCAAACCCATGGGATGCCGCCTCGCTGGAATGGTCTATACCTTCGCCGCCACCCCCCTATAACTTTGCCGTCATTCCCGTTGTCGCAAGCCGGCATCCGCTATGGGAGGACCGGCTTAATGAAAATGGGGAAAACGGGAATCGTTCGAGCCTTGAAGAAGGCTACCTGCTGATGGAAGGGCGGGAAACGCTTGGCACCTCTCCGATCGATGCGGTACCGGAGATCATCCTGAAGATGCCCGATGACTCCTATGCGCCTTTCTTTGTCGGGTTGTTCGTTTCACTGGTGTTCGTCGGCATGCTGCTTCACTGGTGGAATTTCACCGGGCTGATGATTATATTGACCATTGCCGCGCTTATCGTCTGGATGTGGCCCAGAAAAACGCTTGCTCAACGCTTGCCTGACGCACCGCAGCGAGAGGCCCATGGTTAACGCCGATCAATTGCCGGTACAGCCACTGCCCGTAGGGAGCAAGGGCAAACTATCGGGTGGATGGTGGGGCGTTCTGGCGTTGATCGTGACGGAGGGATCCCTATTTGGATATCTGCTGTTTGCTTACTTTTATCTGGCTTCTCAAGCTGAACAGCATTGGCCGCCGACAGGTTTGCCCGACTTGCTCCTGCCCATCATAAATACGGCGATTTTGCTTCTGAGTAGTGTCTGCGTTTGGGCAAGCGAGCGCTGCATCCGTAAAAAACAGATCCAGTGGGCCATTGCGGCGATGGCGCTCGCAATCGTGCTGGGCGCCTGTTTCGTCGGAATTCAGCTCAACGAATGGGATAAAAAAACTTATGGCATGACTTCGGATCTGTATGGATCGCTGTATTTCACGATCACGGGGTTTCATTTGCTTCACGTCGTCATTGGGCTGGCCATCCTGTTGCTCTTGCTGGTGTGGATATCGCTCAGCTACTTTAACGAGAAGCGCCATATCGCCATCACTATCGGGGGAGTTTACTGGCATTTTGTCGACGCTGTCTGGCTGTTCGTTTTCACTACCCTTTACCTGGTTCCTTACCTCTAAAATTCAAATGAGCTTTACCGGCAAACAGGACATAGCGAAAGAACATCGTGCTCCTCCTCATAATTCGGTGAGTACATATATAACATTGCTGGCACTTTTTGGTGCGCCTACGTCCTGGGTAGGCCAGATGTCTTTAAGCGAACCGCTTGCCGCCTATACTTGCTATCCGCATCAGGTTCCGCTCTCCGCCCCGTTGTTAGCCGACTTGTCGGTAATTCTGGCAATGATCAGTCTGATTTGCCTGGCGGGTGGCTTGCTTTCTGGATATGTCGCGTGGAATCTATGGCGACGAGCAAGTCAGCAGCCAAGCGTGGCAGAAGCAGGAGAACACGCCTTCGAAGCAGATGGAGGACAGACACGATTTCTGGCAAGGCTGGGGACAATGTC
>JBDSOQ010000226.1:0-2224 GCA_039914755.1 Nitrosospira sp.
GCGCGGCAAGCTGCTCAAATTTTTCCGCCCAGATCCCTGCAATAATGCCTAAGGCACCCAGCAACGCGGTGCCCATCAAGGCAAATATGAATACCCATGGAAACGAATACAGGGGAAGTTCAAAAAATCCCAGCGTCATCACGTGGATACCCAGTCCTACCAACAGACCACGAACCACCGATGCCAGTACATAGGCCATGAATATTTCCTGGTAGGAAAGCGGCGATAGCAACATGAAGATGTGGTTACCGGAGACCGTCGATTGAATCAGGCTCGATGAGGAATTAGCGAAAGCGTTTTGGAGCATAGCCATTATCACCAGTCCCGGAATCAGAAAAACGGTGTAGGTTACGCCGGGATAAGCCTGCACATGTTCTTCCAGTGCATGGGAAAAAATCAACAGATAGAGCAAGGTAGACAACATAGGCGCTAGTATGGTCTGGAACCCGACTTTCCAGAATCGTAGTAGCTCCTTGTAGAGCAGGGTAAGAAATCCATTCATACCGATTGCCAGGGTCATAGAAGAAGGATTTTCACGAGGCGCTATTTCAAACGAAGCGTGACCGGGAAACTCCCGGGAACGCCTGGAATAAATCTATCTCTGCGTTCTGCGTGCAACGGCGGCTTCAGCCTGTCCGTCGCACTGTTTCGGTTCTTGCTTCGTTTTTTTGACCTACCCGCAATTCGTCCAGCAGCTGTTCCAATCCTGAATCAGGTATTTTTTTAGAATCTTGCAAACCGGTTTCATTCGCTGTGGCATTTCCAGAAAAATAGTTATTCAGGTATCTCTCGAACGGGATCTCGCTCATTGTATCCAGTCGTTTCTGCTGTTCCAGCGACGCCTCGACCTGGAAATCAAAGCTTTTCTTTACCGAGGCATCCAGTGTTGCATTCTGAAAATAACGTGTGTATTCATCCGATTTTTGCAACACCAGTTCGGTGATCGACAGCTTCTGGTCCCGCATCGCCGACAGCATTCTTGCTGAAGAAGTCAGCTCGGAGTGACGAACAACTTCTATCTGTTTGCGTAGTGCCTGGGTATACGGTTTATTGTCATTCCCTTTATCCAGAACCTCGCAAATCTCCTGCATTTCCTCACACAGCCTCAACGCCCAATCTTGCAGGGAGATCGCTCGTCCTTTGTCGAATAGCTTCAGCGCTGGATCTCTTCCCTGGTTGGCGACGGATAACGCATTATTGTTAACTTCCTCATGCTGCTTCAAGTCATGGCCCGAGTTTCCGCGAAATAAACAATGCAGGCTAAGCGCTTCAAGAAACCGCGTCGTTTCGATCGAAATTCCCGCGGGTTCAAAAATATCAATATCGAGGGATCGCATTTCAATGTATTCGATCCCTCTGTTTCTCAAGGCCTTGAGCGGTCTCTCATTGGGTATGGTAGGCTGTTTCGGCCGTACCGAGGTGTAATACTCGTTCTCGATTTGCAGGAAATTAGTGTTCAACTGTCGATATTGACCGCCTGCCTTTACACCGATTTTTTCGTAATCCAGATAGGATATCGTTGTCGCGCCGGCTAAATCCCTTATGTATTCATCGAGACTATTAAAGGAAATATGAAACATTGCCTGAACCGGATTTACATATCCAATCTCGCTCATTCTCAGTGAGGTTGCAAAAGGTTTGTAATATGAGGTTTCGTCAAATTTCTCCAAGGTATGGGAAAAAGCAGAGTTACGGCTGTCGACGAAACTTTTACTGACTGCGGGGGAAGACCCGAACAAATAAAGGATGAGCCAGCCGTAGCGCTGCAGGTTCCTGATCATTTCCATATAAGCGTTGGTGATGAACGATTGCAGATCACCCGTATGCTTCATGGACTGCTGATATTCCGGCCAGAATTGTTCAGGAAGCGAGTAATTAAAATGGATCCCGGCGATTACCTGCATGCAACGGCCATAGCGGTAACCTAAACCGCGGCGATATATGTGCTTCATCATTCCTACGTTGGAGGAGCCATATCTCGCGATAGGAATTGCCGAGTCCTGTAAGGCGCCTACAGGCATGCTTGCGGCCAGCAATAATTCGTCATTAATGTTTGCGCAGACGTATTTATGCAAGTTCATCAAAAAATCCAACGTTTCCTTTCCATCCGATAATGCCGGTGTGATCAACTCAAGCAAAGCCTCGGAATAATCGGTTGTTATGTGCGGATGAGTCAATGCGGCCCCTAGCTCAATCGGATGAGGGGACAGCGATATGGATCCCT
>JBDSOQ010000064.1:0-11997 GCA_039914755.1 Nitrosospira sp.
ATCGTCAAGCCAACTTGTCATATTCTTCTTACTGTTGGCGACAAAGCCGGCAACAAAAAATAAGGACGTACCAGGACATTATGGGACAAAAAATAAATCCGACGGGCTTCCGCCTTTCTGTACTTAAAAACTGGTCGTCGAAATGGTATGCCAATACAAAAAATTTCCCAGGGATGCTGAACGAGGATATCAAGGTTCGGGAATACCTTAAAAAGAAATTGGCGCACGCATCAGTCGGTCGCGTAATCATCGAGCGGCCATCAAAGAATGCGCGCATTACCATTTACAGCTCACGTCCCGGCGTCGTAATCGGCAAGAAAGGCGAAGATATAGAGGTTCTGCGCGGTGTGCTGCAAAAGCTCATGGGTGTTCCGGTGCACGTAAACATCGAAGAGATCCGCAAGCCGGAAATTGATGCACAATTGATTGCAGACAATATCGCGCAGCAGTTGGAGAAACGTATCATGTTTCGTCGTGCCATGAAACGCGCGATGCAGAACGCCATGCGTTTAGGTGCCCAAGGCATCAAAATCATGAGTGCTGGTCGATTGAACGGCATCGAAATTGCTCGCACCGAATGGTACCGTGAAGGCCGTGTGCCGCTCCACACCCTGCGTGCTGATCTGGATTACGGTGTTTCGGAAGCCAAGACCACATACGGCGTAATCGGAATCAAGGTTTGGGTATTCAAGGGCGAAGTGATAGGACGTAACGAGCAATCGGGGGCGATTGGGCCGGCAACGCAGGTACCAACTCCTGCCGGAGAACCTGAAGCCAGGCGTCCAGCAAGGAAGCCGGCCGGCAGGGCTGAACCCAGGACCGACGCAAGAACCAGCGAGAGGAAAATAGCCAGAAAACCTGAAAACACGGTTGAGGGATCTTCCTCCAAGTCTGCAACTATAAAGCCAGGAGCAAAAGATGCAGCAGCCAGCTAGAACGAAGTACCGCAAACAGCAAAAAGGACGTAATACCGGGGTTGCAACCCGCGGTGCAAAAGTCAGTTTTGGGGAATATGGCCTCAAAGCAGTTGGCCGTGGTCGGTTAACCGCGCGACAGATCGAGGCTGCACGGCGTGCGATGAGCCGTCACATCAAGCGCGGCGGGCGCATCTGGATCCGCATATTCCCTGATAAACCGATTTCCCATAAACCAGCTGAGGTTCGGATGGGTAATGGCAAGGGAAATCCCGAGTACTTCGTGGCAGAAATTCAACCCGGTAAAATGCTGTATGAAATGGACGGCGTTGATGAAGCACTGGCGCGACAAGCATTTCGTCTTGCTGCGTCCAAGCTGCCGATTCTGACTACATTCGTTGTAAGACAGGTGGGCGGTTAATTATGAAAACGAAAACTAAAGACCTTAGGTCCCGGAATCCGGCGGAGTTGCAACAGGAATTGTTAGAGCTCCTGCGGGCGCAGTTTGGCCTGCGGATGCAGCATACGACACAGCAGTTGAGTAATACCAACCAATTACGCAACGTGCGCCGGGATATCGCGCGCGCGAAAACCATACTTAGCCAGAAGGCAAAGCAGTCATGAGTGAAGCTAATTTAAATCGCACCCTCAGTGGAAAAGTGTTGAGCGATAAGATGAATAAGACCATTACTGTCTTGGTCGAACGTAAGGTCAAGCATCCGCTCTATGGAAAGATTATGGTTCGTTCAAAAAAATACCATGTTCATGACGAGAGTAATGAATTTCACCCAGGTGATATGGTAGTAATCGAAGAATGCCGGCCTCTCTCCAAGACCAAAGCCTGGCGCGTAGTTAAGTTGATGGAGAAGGACAGCCAGGTCAGTTGATTTGCTGGCGAGTCCGATAGGCGAATATTTGTTTTTCCTTGTTTTTCCGACAAGATTACCTTATAATTCGGCCTCTTCGTTTTCAGATCTTTAATTTTTGCAGTCGCCAATTGGTGGCTTCATAACCCGGACGGGTTCCAATACTATCCACGCCTCGATCCCGAGACGGGAAAAGTTGGAAAGAGTGAGTAAAAAATGATCCAAATGCAATCGATTCTGCAGGTCGCGGATAATACCGGTGCTCGTTCAATTATGTGCATCAAAGTGCTGGGCGGGTCCAGGCGGCGGTATGCTGGTATTGGCGACATTATAAAAGTCAGCATCAAGGATGTTGCGCCACGGGGACGTGTCAAGAAGGGCGAGGTGTACAATGCGGTGGTGGTTCGTACTTCGAAAGGAGTGCGCCGTGCCGACGGTTCATTGATCAAATTTGACAGTAACGCGGCCGTGCTGTTGAACGCAAAGCTGGAGCCAATTGGTACGCGTATTTTTGGGCCGGTAACGCGGGAATTGCGAAATGCACGTTTCATGAAAATTGTTTCGCTTGCGCCAGAAGTTTTGTAAGCACGGTAAGGATCGAATATGCGAAAGATAAAGAAAGGTGATGATGTCGTTGTCATCACCGGCAAGGACAAGGGCAAGCGTGGCACGGTGCTTCGCGCGGTAAATGCCGACTTGGTGGTGGTCGAGGGCGTCAACAAGGTCAAGAAACATCAGCGACCCAACCCGAATAAGGGAGCAACGGGTGGCATCGTCGAGATGGAGAATCCAATTCAGGTTTCGAATGTAGCGATTTATAATCCCTTCACTCGCAAAGCCGACCGTGTTGGTTTCAGAATTCAGGAAGGCAAGGGTAAAGTTCGTTATTTCAAGTCGAGCGGTGAACTGCTTGATGCCTGAATAGGTTAAGGGAAGATTATGGCTCGTCTACAAGAGTATTACCGCAGCACCGTGGTGCAACAATTGATGCAGCAATTTGGCTATAAATCTGTGATGGAAGTGCCTCGCATCGAGAAAATCACGCTCAATATGGGTGTGGGCGAGGCAGTCGCAGATAAGAAGGTCATGGATAATGCGGTAAGCGATATGCAAAAGATCGCGGGGCAGAAACCGGTGGTGACGAAAGCAAAAAAATCCATTGCTACGTTTAAGGTTCGTGACGGATATCCTGTTGGCTGCATGGTTACATTGCGTCGTATTCGCATGTACGAATTCTTGGACCGGCTGGTTAGCGTGGCCATACCGCGTATTCGTGATTTTCGTGGGGTTTCCGGCAGGGCATTCGATGGGCGGGGAAATTACAACATGGGTATAAAAGAGCAAATCATTTTTCCTGAAATTGAATATGACAAAATCGACGCGCTAAGGGGCATGAATATAACCATCACCACCACCGCGAAAACGGATGCGGAGGCAAAGGCGTTGCTGGCGGCGTTTAAATTTCCATTTAAAAATTGAGAATCGTATGGCCAAAATAGCTGTGATTAACCGCGACTTGAAACGACGCGAAGTCGTAAAGAAATATGCGCCCAAGCGTGCTGAATTGTCAGCCATAATTAACGATGCCAATTCAAGTGATGAGGATCGGCACTCTGCCAGAATCAAGCTTCAGATGTTGCCGCGCAACTCAAGTCCGGTGCGCCTGCGTAATCGCTGTTCCCTGACTGGTCGTCCACGTGGCGTATACAGCAAGTTCGGGTTGGGTCGCAGCAAACTCCGCGATATCGCTATGAGTGGCCAGATTCCCGGCATAATCAAGGCTAGTTGGTAAGATTGAGCAGCATGATATTTTGGGCATGCTTGAATCTGCCGAACCAAACGCAACTTGGTCCATATAGACAGAGCGGGCCCAATATGATCGATTTAATAATTTCAGAGATTTATATATTTTCCGGTTACGGAATCTGGATTTCTAGAGGTATCCCTAGATGAGCATGAGTGACCCTATCGCCGATATGTTGACGCGGATTCGTAATGCGCAGCTTTCCGAAAAAACATCCGTTGTAATGCCTGCATCCAAGCTTAAAGCTGCGATTGCGCAGGTATTAAAGGATGAAGGTTACGTTGAGGATTTCGCGGTTCACCCGGCGGACGGAAAGCCACAGTTGGATATCAGTTTAAAGTATTACGCCGGACGTCCCGTAATTGAGAAAATTGAACGTGTTAGCCGTCCCGGCTTGAGAATTTACAAAGCCAGCGACAAGCTTCCTAATGTGATGAACGGCCTGGGCGTGGCAATCGTTTCCACTTCGAAAGGTGTGATGACGGAGCGAAAGGCGCGCGCCAATGGCGTTGGCGGTGAAGTATTATGCATAGTGGCTTAAGGATATAAAAAATGTCTCGAGTGGGTAAAAATCCTGTGCTGATTCCTGCAGGTGTTGAGGTAACCCTTTCAGCCTCCGAAATATCGATAAAGGGGCCGCTGGGCGCGTTGCGACGCAACCTGGTTTCAGACATCTCCGTCGAGCGTGACGGGGATAGTTTACTGGTTAAAACGACGAACGGGTCGAAGCACGCTAACGCTATGTCTGGCACGATGCGTGCGCTGCTTGCCAATATGGTCAAGGGGGTAACCAGCGGTTTCCAGAAGAAATTGATGTTGGTTGGAGTGGGCTATCGCGCGCAGGCAGCAAATGATGTTCTTAACCTGACCCTGGGATTTTCACACCCGGTGGCTCACAAGATGCCCGACGGCATTAAAGTTGAAACGCCCACTCAAACAGAGGTCATTATCAAGGGAATGGACAAGCAGCAGGTCGGCCAGGTGGCGGCTGACGTACGTGCCTACCGTAAGCCGGAACCTTATAAGGGCAAGGGCGTTCGTTATTCCGACGAAGTCATCGTTATGAAAGAAACCAAGAAAAAATAATTGGGGTAGATATGCCGAATCCAACAAAATCCCGTTTGCGCCGTGCTCGTCGGACGCGCGCGAAGCTCGCCGAGCTGAAGGTGGTGCGTTTAGCTGTGCATCGCAGCAATTGTCATATCTATGCGCAGCTGATAGATGGCTCTGGCGGGAAGGTCTTGACCAGCGCATCCACTTTGGAGCCGGAGGTTCGCAAGGAGTTGCCCAACGGTGGCACTGTTGATGCGGCGGCTGCAGTAGGAAAGCGGGTTGCGGAAAAAGCCAGGGGTTTAGGTATCGAGACGGTTTCATTCGACCGCTCGGGGTTCAAATATCATGGGCGCGTAAAGGCATTGGCCGAAGCTGCTCGTGAACATGGACTCAAATTCTAACTGAGGAAAGATAATGGCTAAAATGCAGGGACGAATGCAAGGAAAGGTGCCTCAGGGTGATGATCGAGGTGATGGTCTGAAGGAAAAGATGGTGGCGATTAATCGGGTCACCAAGGTGGTCAAGGGAGGTCGCATCCTCGGGTTTGCCGCGCTGACGGTGGTCGGAAATGGCGATGGTGGCGTCGGCATGGGTAAGGGTAAATCCCGGGAAGTTCCGGTTGCCGTGCAAAAGGCGATGGATGAGGCGCGCCGGAAGATGATCAAGGTAAGTCTGAAGAATGGTACGTTGCACCACCCGGTCATCGGCAGGCATGGCGCCGCTACGGTCTATATGCAACCGGCGTCTGAAGGGACCGGTATTATTGCAGGGGGCCCGATGCGTGCAATATTTGAAGTGATGGGTGTTCATAATATTCTCGCTAAATGTATCGGTTCAACCAACCCTTATAACGTGGTGCGTGCGACCTTGCATGGATTGCAGGCGATGAATACGCCGGCGGAAATCGCGGCCAAACGAGGCAAGAGTGTAGAAGAAATCATGGGCTTGGCGAAATGACCGCGGATAAAAAAAAGATTAAGGTAACTTTGGTCAGGAGCCTGATCGGTACGAAACGATCGCATCGTGCGACTGCGCGTGGACTGGGATTGCGCGGAATAAACAGCAGCGCTGAGCTGGAAGATACGCCAGCCGTGCGAGGTATGATCAATAATATTTATTACCTTGTAAAGAGTGAGGCGTAAATGCAGTTGAATTCCATTAAACCCGCCGGTGGCGCCAAGCATGCAAGGCGGCGTTTGGGGCGTGGTATTGGTTCCGGCCTCGGCAAAACTGCCGGACGAGGTCACAAGGGACAAAAATCCCGCTCGGGTGGCTTTCATAAGGTAGGTTTCGAAGGCGGCCAGATGCCCCTTCAACGTCGCCTGCCCAAACGTGGTTTTGTATCGCTTACCCGGAACTCTATCGCTGAAGTGCGACTGTCGGCCTTGGGAAGATTGCCCGGAGATGAAGTCGATATCCTGGTCCTGAAGCAGGCCGGGGTTATTCCCGGATCTGCCCTGAGCGCCAAGGTAATACTTTCCGGGAAGGTGGAGCGCGCATTTAAGTTGCAGGGCATTGCAGTCACAAAAGGCGCCAAGGCTGCCATCGAAGCCGTTGGCGGCAGCGTTGAATAAACTTGAGAGGAGACAGATTGGCCGCTAGTGAATCCCTGCGGGGACTCTCCGGAAAGCTCGGCGACTTGAAACGTCGGCTGTGGTTTCTGTTGCTCGCATTGGTTGTCTATCGTATCGGTGCGCATGTTCCGGTACCAGGTATCGACCCGGTGGTGCTGAAAGACTTATTCGAGTCGCAGCAGGGGGGCATCCTTGGTATGTTCAACATGTTCTCGGGTGGCGCGCTTTCCCGTTTTTCGATCTTTGCCCTTGGGATCATGCCGTATATTTCGGCTTCGATCATCATGCAATTGGGTACGGTTGCGTTCCCCTATCTGGAAGCACTGAAGAAGGAGGGTGAATCGGGCCGCAGAAAAATTACCCAATACACTCGATACGGTACATTGGGCTTGGCGTTGCTGCAGGGTTATGGCATATCGATAGCGTTGCAATCCCAGCCCGGATTGGTGATTGAGCCCGGACCAATGTTCCTGTTGACAACGGTGATAACGTTGGTCACCGGCACGATATTTCTGATGTGGCTAGGCGAACAGATTACTGAACGCGGCATTGGCAATGGTATATCGCTCATAATCTTTGCCGGCATCGCGGCGGGACTCCCCAGCGCAATTGGGGGTACGCTGGAACTGGTCAGAACGGGTGCGATGCATTTTCTGGTGGCATTGGGGATCTTCGTGGCGGCAACCGCGGTGACAGCCTTTGTGGTTTTCGTCGAGCGCGGTCAGCGGAAGATACTGGTAAATTATGCGAAACGCCAGGTTGGACGAAAAGTTTATGGCGGCCAAAGTTCTCATTTGCCGTTGAAGCTGAATATGTCCGGTGTAATTCCCCCGATCTTCGCTTCCAGCATTATTTTATTTCCGGCTACGCTAGCGGGATGGTTTGCGACGGGCGAATCGATGAGCTGGTTGAAGGATATGAGCGGCGCACTATCGCCGGGCCAACCGATTTACGTGATCATGTACGCGGCGATGATCATATTTTTCTGTTTCTTTTATACCGCGCTTGTGTTTAATCCGAGAGAAACTGCCGAGAATCTGAAAAAAAGCGGGGCTTTTATCCCTGGAATTCGTCCGGGCGAGCAGACTGCCCGGTATATCGAACGCATTATGCTAAGGCTTACCCTGGCCGGAGCGATTTACGTAACACTCGTGTGTTTGCTGCCGGAATTCCTGATCTTGAAATGGAACGTACCATTTTACTTTGGGGGGACATCTCTCCTCATAATCGTGGTGGTTACCATGGACTTCATGGCGCAGGTTCAGGCGTACATAATGTCTCATCAGTATGAAAGCTTGCTGAAGAAAACCAACTTCAAAGGCGGCGGCGGATTACCGGCGAGATAGTTACATCTAAGGATAGGATGGCCAAAGAAGAAACAATACAAATGCAGGGCGAGATACTGGAAACGTCGCCAAACGCAACCTTCCGTGTCAAGCTGGAAAACGGGCACGTCGTGCTGGGGCATATTTCCGGAAAAATGCGAATGCATTACATTCGGATTTTACCCGGCGATAAGGTAACGGTGGATTTGACGCCTTACGATTTAAGCAGAGCGCGAATCACGTTTCGCGCTAAATAGCCGGGAAGGAGCATTTATGAAAGTATTAGCCTCTGTAAAAAAAATCTGCCGTAATTGCAAGATTATTAAACGCAATCGGATAGTTCGGGTAATTTGTTCAGATCCAAGGCATAAGCAACGCCAAGGTTGATCGAATAAGCATCCCTTTCGATGTTATAATTCAAAATTTTTGTGGGAAACCTGTATGGCCCGTATCGCTGGAGTAAATATCCCGAATCATCAGCATGCCGAAATTGCGTTAACTTCAATCTACGGCATAGGTCGCACCAGAGCGCGGGAGATTTGTGCTGCGGTTGGCATCGTTGCTTCCACGAAGATCAAAGATATAACCGATGCTCAAATGGATAAGCTGAGAGACAACGTCGCGAAATTCGCGGTCGAGGGCGATCTGCGTCGTGAAGTTTCAATGAATATCAAGCGTTTGATGGATTTGGGCTGTTATCGTGGATTGCGTCACCGTCGTGGTTTGCCGGTACGGGGTCAGCGTACTCGTACTAATGCAAGAACACGTAAGGGGCCACGCAAGGCAGTTCGGGCTTCCAACGCAAAGGCAGCAAGATAAATTTCAGCCAACTGAACGGTAGCTACAGGAATAATTCGATATGGTAAAAGCAGCCACACGGGTTCGCAAGAAGGTCAAGAAAAATGTAGCGGAGGGTATAGCCCACGTTCATGCATCATTTAATAATACTATCGTGACTATCACGGACCGCAAGGGCAATGCTTTGTCATGGGCGACTTCCGGGGGTGCCGGATTCAAGGGGTCGCGTAAAAGTACTCCATTTGCTGCTCAGGTAGCAGCCGAGCAGGCAAGTAAGGTTGCTCAGGAATGTGGAGTAAAGAATTTGGAAGTGCGTATCAAAGGTCCTGGTCCAGGACGTGAATCCGCCGTGCGGGCTTTGAACGCAGCCGGTTTTAAAATTACCAGTATTTCGGATGTGACGCCGGTTCCGCATAACGGTTGCCGTCCACCGAAGAAACGCCGTATTTAAGGAGTGGTCTGTGGCTAGAAATCTTGATCCTAAATGTCGCCAATGTCGACGGGAAGGGGAGAAGTTATTCCTGAAAGGTGAGAAGTGTTTCACCGACAAATGTGCAATCGAGCGCAGAAACTATGCGCCTGGTCAACACGGTCAGAAAAGTACACGATTATCTGACTATGGGGTCCAGTTGCGCGAGAAACAGAAGTTGCGCAGGATATATGGCATATTGGAACGCCAGTTCCACAATAATTATGAACTGGCGGAAAGACAGCGCGGTATTACTGGTGAGAATTTGCTGCAGTTGCTGGAATGTCGCCTGGATACGGTTTCATACCGCATGGGATTTGGTGCATCGCGGTCGGAGGCGCGCCAGATTGTGCGTCATAACGGCATCCTGGTAAATGGACGCCGAACCAATATTCCTTCCTATCAGGTTAAGCCCGGTGACGTGATAGAGGTTGCGGAGAAGGCTAAAGGCCATCTCCGCATCAAGGCTGCAGTGGAAGCAGCTGAGCACCGTAATTTTCCAGAGTGGATAGAGATGGATGTCAAGGCGATGAAAGGAACGTTTAAAGCTAAACCGGAGCGTTCTGATTTACCTTCAAGCATCAATGAGTCTCTAGTCATCGAGTTGTATTCCAAGTAATTACCGCCAAGATTTCCGCAAAAGGATCAGGCTATGCCAAGTAACACTTTTCTTACGCCCCGCATTATTGACGTGCAGAATATTTCCCCACTGCATGCCAAGATTATCATGGAACCGTTTGAACGTGGGTACGGACACACGTTGGGAAATGCATTGCGTCGAATTTTGCTATCGTCCATGCCGGGATTCGCACCAACCGAAGTCCAGATTAGCGGTGTAGTGCATGAGTATTCTGCACTGGATGGTGTACAGGAGGATGTGGTCGATATTCTGCTCAATCTGAAGGGTATCGTTCTAAAGCTGCACAGCCGAACTGAGGCCATTCTGATCCTCAAAAAGAAAGGTGAAGGTACGGTCACCGCCGGCGATATCGAGACAGGACATGATGTGGAGATCATTAATCCAGATCATGTGGTGGCACATCTTACTGCCGGCGGAAAGCTGGATATGCAAATCAAGGTGGAACTTGGGCGCGGTTATGTACCTGGAACCGTGCGGCAATTGACAAGTGAAGGGCGTGCTCTCGGCAGTATTTTGCTGGATGCTTCTTTCAGTCCGGTGCGGCGCGTAAGTTATGCGGTGGAGAGTGCTCGGGTTGAGCAGCGTACCGATCTCGACAAGCTCGTTATGGATATTGAAACCAATGGCGTCGTCGATCCGGAGGAAGCGATCCGTTATGCGGCGAAGGTACTGGTTGAGCAACTTTCCATATTTGCCGATCTTAAGGGAACGCCGTTACCGGTGGAGCAGCCAAAATTGCCCCAGATTGATCCGGTATTACTTCGACCGGTGGATGATCTGGAGCTTACGGTGCGCTCGGCCAATTGCCTGAAAGCGGAGAATATCTATTATATTGGCGACCTGATTCAGCGCACGGAAACGGAATTGCTGAAAACCCCTAATTTGGGAAGAAAATCTCTCAATGAAATAAAGGAGGTATTGGCTTCGCGCGGGTTGACGCTGGGCATGAAGCTGGAAAGTTGGCCGCCTTCCAATCTTGATAAGGGAAAAAAGGAAACAAGTCATGCGGCACCATAATGGGCTACGAAAGCTAAATCGAACGAGCAGCCACCGGCTGGCGATGCTACGTAACATGACCAATTCATTGTTACGGCATGAGGTTATTAAAACCACACTGCCTAAGGCCAAGGAGTTGCGTCGTGTAATTGAGCCGATGATAACGCTGGGCAAAAAACCATCGCTGGCGAATCGACGCCTGGCCTTCAATCGCTTGCGCGATCGGGACATGGTCGGTAAGTTATTCGGTGAACTGGGTCCCCGGTATCAAACACGCAACGGCGGTTATTTGCGTATTCTTAAATTCGGTTTTCGCAAAGGTGACAACGCACCGATGGCATTGGTGGAATTGCTGGATCGACCAGAGCAATTAACTGCGACTGCAGCTGGAAAAGCCGATACGTAAGTACTGGCAATAGGTAAAAAAAGAAGCCGGGTTATCCCGGCTTCTTTATGCCTGATCGGCATTGATAAACCGATGCGGTTTAGCGTCGCGGCACAAAAACTGCTTTATCACCGCCCAGGCATAAACTATTGTCTGGCCCGGGGAATTCTTGTATGCTTCTAACATACATCGGTCTGAGCTGTCGCTAGCATGGACATTCAATCGGTTATATATCTTTTATTTCAGCTGGGGCTATTCTGATGGATTTAACAACTTGGACCGTGGAGGAACTTGTTTCGATACGTGAGAAACTTCTTGCGTGGCGTCTCCAACGTGAAGCCCCGACGTGGGGAAACAAGTTCTTGAACTGGAATGGTATAGCAGGTGCGTTTGCATTGCTGACCGGGCTTATGGATATGTTTTTCGGCGGCCCGACTGGGACCAACTTTCTCCTGGTCTTGCTTGGCGCTCTTGCTTGTTTTACCTGGTATAAGGGCGAAAAGCAGCGGAAAAAAAATATAAGCTTTCTGGAAAAAATTGATGAGGAGCTTTCCCGTCGCGGTCATCAATTTTAACGCACTACCCCATCTCAGCGTTTTCACTAAATGTGCCCGGGCGCAGCCAAACCTTCAAGAAAGAAAAAACTTCATTGATACTGCGTTGGCAATGTCCTCAAAAAAAGAGATAGATGCCCATGCTCCTGATCTTGATGAAGACGATGCCGCGCTTTTTACGTCTCTTTGCCAGTTTGTATGGGTTCAAGGGGAGCAGCTGCCTTTAATTTATAATCCAGAGCATGCGGTTTATACAAAACATGGCATCAACTTGCGAGTATTAAAACATTTGGAGTCGATCGGGCTGGTATCCTTTGAGGCGGCTGGATATGTGAAGAGATGGTTCGGCAAGCATACTCGCCTGTTTTATTTTGGCCAGGCTACCAAGATCCAGTTTATGGAGGAAGCGAACAATCAACTTGATCTTGGCCACGTTCTCCTGACAGAAAAAGGGAAAGCGCTGGCAACTGTTTTCAGCAATAAGCGAAATCAGGAGTTCTATGAATATGTGATCGATAAATGGTTTCAGCAGGGCATGGTGATATCGTCGATCCTGGCGAATCGTTGAGTATCGAATACTTTACTGGCTCAACTATCCTTTTTTAACGATATGGTATTG
>JBDSOQ010000170.1:0-7389 GCA_039914755.1 Nitrosospira sp.
TGAAAACGCTCATTACCCGCGCCGGGCCGGCGACCAAGGTAGTATGCCTGGGCAATATTGCCCAGATAGATACGCCTTATTTGTCCGAAGGAAGCTCAGGGTTGACTTATGTGGTGGATCGATTCAATGGATGGAACCACAGCGGACACGTCACATTACAGCGCGGCGAGCGTTCCAGATTGGCCGATTATGCGACGGAGGTCTTGTAGCCTGTAGCTTATAAGCTTGTATAGCTTGGCTTGAATAAAGCACCCCGCCACAAGCAGCGGGGTATTAACTGCGCTCTTACAATTCGCTGGCTTTCAGCCAGTCTTCGCGCCAAGGGGCGGGGAATTAAACCCGCAGAGATTAAGGCTCGGAACAAGCCAGCCTGCGCCTCTGTGTTCCCTCAGATTACCGGTGCAGTCTCTGAATGACACCCAGGTGCGTCCGTACGCGTTATTCGGCGGTTCTCAATAGTGCCCGGATTTGGCGCAGCTCTCGAATCGGGTGTATTCCCCAAGGAAGGTGAGATCGACTTTGCCAATCGGGCCGTTCCGTTGCTTGCCTATGATGATTTCAGCGATTCCCTTGTCTTGTGTGTCAGGGTTATAGACTTCATCCCGATAGATAAAAAGAATCAGGTCCGCATCCTGTTCAATGGCTCCCGATTCACGCAGGTCGGACATGATGGGGCGCTTGTTCGGGCGCTGCTCAAGGCTGCGGTTCAATTGCGACAGCGCGACGACAGGCACTTGCAGTTCTTTTGCCAATGCCTTCAGCGAACGGGAAATCTCGGAAATTTCAGTGGCCCGATTCTCGCCTTGACCGGCTGAGGACATTAGCTGCAAATAGTCGACCACGATCAATCCCAGTTCGCCATGCTGGCGATGAAGCCGCCGCGCCCGCGCTCTAACCTCCAGCGCATTCAGTGCCGCGCTTTCATCAATGAAAAGTGGCGCCTCGCTCAGCTTGCCCAGCGCATGCGTCAGCTTGGACCAATCCTCATCCTGCAAGCGGCCGGTGCGAACCTTATGCTGATCCAGGCGTCCTACCGAGCCCAGCATGCGCATTGCCAGCTGCGCTCCTCCCATTTCCATACTGAATACGGCGACGGGTTTTTCCAGTACCAGCGAAACATGCTCGGCAATATTGAGCGAAAAGGCGGTTTTGCCCATGGAGGGCCTCCCCGCGACAATAACCAGGTCACCCGGTTGAAAGCCGGATGTCTTCTGATCGAGGTCATGGAATCCGGTAGCGATTCCGGTCACATCGCTGGGATTATCCTGATTGTAAAGTGTCTCGATACGCTCCACGACCTGCTTGAGGAGCGGTTGAATATCGATAAAACCCTGCTTTCCCCGCGCCCCTGCCTCGGCAATCTCGAACACCTTGGCTTCAGCTTCATCCAGCAGGGTCGCAGCGGAGCGTCCTGCGGGACTATACGCGGAGTCCGATATCTCCGAGCCGACCTGAGCCAGTCTGCGCATCACTGCCCGTTCGCGCACGATTTCCGCATAACGCCGAATATTGGCCGCAGAAGGCGTATTTTGAACGATCACACCTACATAGGCCAACCCACCTACGTTTTGCAGCTCAGCTGATATTTCAAGCGACTCGGCGACGGTCACCACGTCCGCGGGTTTGCTATGCTCCACTAGTTTGCAAATGTGGCGATAAATGAGCCGATGGTCTGCCGATAAAAATCATCCTCCGTGATGACGTCAGCCACCTTATCCCAGGCATAATTATCGAGCATCAACCCGCCCAGCACAGACTGCTCCGCTTCAACCGAATGCGGCGGCATTTTGTAGGATTCAAGCAACTGATCGTTGGTGGCTGCGGTGAGGAATTGAGCCATGGGATCCAGGTGGTCTTACGGGGAAGGGGAAGATTTTACCATCCGTACGATATGGAAATACGGAAAAAGAAGAAAAAGGGCTATAACCCGCCCTTGGGATACCTCTGAAGGAATCCGCTATCAAGTCCCTGGTTGTCAACGCTGAGCTGGCAACCAGGACTTGAAATCAAAGGATCATTCAGGGGTATTCAGAACTACCCTGCAGGAGTACCCAGACACGGATGGGCGTGCTTTCAGGAAGCAGTCTCGCCCAAAACGGAGATAACAATATTTGCCAGTACTTCACTATGCAATGCAATCGTGACAGGATGATCTCCAACCTGCTTCAATGAACCTTGCGGCATGCGTATCATTGCCCGTTCAATCTCGAAGCCCTGGGCTTTCAACGCCTCTTCGATATCAGCATTGGTAACCGAACCGAACAGTTTGCCGTCAACGCCGGCCTTCTGGCTAATCTGCACCATCAATCCATCCAGCTTTGCTGCACGCGCCTGAGCAGCAGCCAGGACGTCCGCGTGGGTTTTTTCCAATTCCGCACGCTTCACCTCGAACTCGGCAATGGCTGCCTGCGTCGCCCGCTTTGCCTTGCCTTGGGGAATAAGGAAATTCCGCGCATACCCGTTTTTGACTTTGACAACGTCACCCAACTGGCCGAGATTGAGAATCTTTTCCATCAGTATGATCTGCATATTGTCGCTCCTCAGTGCAAATCGGTGTAAGGAAGCAACGCGAGAAAGCGCGCGCGCTCTATAGCAATACTTAGCTGGCGCTGATAACGCGACTTGGTACCGGTAATGCGGGCCGGAATGATCCTGCCATTTTCGTTGATGAAATCTTTCAACAACTCGACATCCTTGTAATCTACGGTTTTAATGCCTTCCGCGGTAAAACGGCAGAATTTCCTGCGCTTGAACAACGGGCGGTTGGCCTTTTTGTCCTTGTCCTTGTCTTTACCATCTTTACGTCTTGAAATAAAACGAGCCATGATTTTTCCTGTCTTGAAATGAGGGCCTGAATAATTTAAATAAGGTCGACTTTGTTCACATGCAGCACCAGTTGCAAGCTCATCCGGCTTTTTTTTGCCAGAAAACCCGCGAGTTTCACCAGCGTATCGGGCGCGATACCCGCGATGGTTTCAGCCATCTGCGCTAGCGCCACTGCTGAAATTTCGCACTCCACCTGGCGCGGCTTATCTGCTTCGATCTGGCGGGAGACGTGGCTAATCCTGAATTCCGTCACCGCCACCCCCGCCGGTGTGTAACGCAAACTACCGATTTCGATAATCTTTCCGCAAATTACAGTCTGGTTGCAGTTCAATTATCCTAAATCCGGTAGTTGGACGGGGTGAAGTGTACTGTTTTTGGGGTGCAGGGCAAGGCGCAACGACGCGGAATGGTCATTCCATTCCAAGGAGTTGCAACGCAGCCATGTGCCGCAAAAACTGTGCAATTCACCCCGTAGCGCCCTCACCCGGAAGATGAGCATCACATAATATGAAATATTGTTATTAATCATAATACTGTTCTATCAAATGAGCGGTCGACTATCGGATTTAGGATTATTGCCGGGCCTACGTCGCGAGCGTGGTTTCTTTAAGCTCCTCCGCTGCCGGCGCGGCTGACCTTGGTTTTTCTTCGCGCATCATCGGCGAAGGCGTCGTTACCGGGCCGCCCATTTTAGTGGTGAGATGCCGCAATATCGCGTCGTTGAATTTAAATGAATGATCCAGTTCGTCCAGCGTTTCCTGATCGCATTCGATGTTCATCAGCACGTAATGCGCCTTGTGAACCTTCTGGATCAGGTAGGTGAGCTGGCGGCGCCCCCAATCTTCCAGGCGGTGAACCTGGCCATTTCTCGCAGTAACGATTCCGCGGTAACGCTCGATCATCGCGGGAACCTGCTCGCTCTGGTCAGGATGGACGATAAAAACGATCTCGTAATGTCGCATGCAGTCTCCTCATGGGTAGAGCCTCCCGCGATGCGAACGCGGTAAGGCAAGGGTTGAACCTAAATCTGGCAGTTGACCGCTCATTTGTCAACCAAGCACTATAACCGAAAAGAATTTTCGTACCCGTGAGCCCCACCTTTCTGTTGAGCTCACTACGGGGCCAACTGCCGGGTTTAGGTTGAAAAGCCGGATACTATACTGAACCGGGCAAGAAATATCAATTGGCGAAGGCATTTAAACAGGTATCAACGAAACTGAAACCCGGATAAATCTCACACGGGCGCGACAGTGGCTTTTGTAGCGGGTTCCCCGGCGGCTTCCTGGCTGGTGCGCTGCCGGCGAGTCTCAAAGAGGCATATGCCGGCGCTGACAGAAACATTCAGGCTTTCCACGCTACCCAGCATGGGAATGGCAACAAGACGATCACAGGTCTCGCGGGTCAGCCTGCGCATCCCTTTCCCTTCCGCACCCAGAACCCAGGCAATGGGTCCATCCAGCTTCACCGAGTTGAGATCGACGTCTGAATCGGCCGTTGCTCCGATTATCGATATACCGCGCTGTTTCAGCTCGCGCAACGTACGGGCCAGATTAGTCACGGAAACATACGGCACGGCATCGGCCGCACCGCTCGCTACCTTATGCACCGTGGCGGTGAGCCCTACGGCACGGTCCTTGGGCGCGATCACGGCATGAACGCCGAAGGCATCGGCCACCCGCAGGCAGGCACCCAGGTTATGCGGGTCCTGTATGCCGTCCAGCACCAGAAGTAACGCAGGTTCAGTCAGCGTATCCAGCACATCGTCTATGTCCACATGACTGCGAGAGGCGTCTATATTCGCCGCCACGCCCTGATGGCGCGCACCACCGGCCATCGCCGCAAGCCTGGTGTTATCGCATGAGATCAACCGCACCTCCTGGGTTTCGGCAAGCTTCGCCAAGTCACGCGCGCGCTGGTCCCGTCGTTCGGCATCAAGAAAAATTTCCTTGATGCTGGCAGGATTTTGCCGTAGCCGGCTGGTAATAGCATGGAAACCGAATATAAGGCGTATGTTGGACATCTATAAAAGGTTAATTGAGTAAGTGGACAGATCAGGAATGTGACGCCTCGGCTGATCGGAGCCGCCATCCATCCTGTGCTCCAGAGTTAACGCGGAGTTAACTCTGATTTTCCGCATCGCGCGAACTGGCTGCGGCCAGGACAAAATCGATCTTGCTCGACTCCAGGTCGACACGCACCAGCTTGACGCTGAGCCGGTCGCCGAGGCGATAACGCTTGCCGCTGCGCTCACCCAGCAGCATGTGCTTGCCGGCATCGAAATGGAAATAGTCGCTGGGCAATTCCGAAATATGCACAAGCCCTTCCACATAAATACCATCCAGCGCCACGAAAAGGCCAAAGCCGGTTACGCCGCTGATCACGCCTTCAAAGCGCTCGCCTATTCTGTCCTGCATGTAATAGCATTTAAGCCACAACTCTACATCGCGGCTGGCATCGTCTGCACGGCGCTCTGTCTGTGAGCAATGAACACCCAGTTCGTGCCAATCGCCGGGAGAGTACGTTCCGCCATTCAATACTGCCTTGATAGCACGGTGTACCAGCAGATCGGGATAACGCCGGATAGGTGAAGTGAAATGGGTATATGACTCATATGCAAGCCCGAAATGGCCAACGTTGTCCGGGCTGTAAACGGCCTGGCGCAAGGATCGCAACATCACTGTCTGCAAGAGCTGTGCATCCGGCCTGTCCTTGATTTTGGTCAGCGTCCTGGCGTAATTCTTGGCGCTCGGCTCGTCACCGCCGCTTAGCTGCACGCCGAATTCCTTGAGGAAATCACGCAGGGCAAGCAGTTTTTCCGGGGTAGGCCCTTCGTGGATACGATAGAGCGTGGGTTGCTTATGTTTCTGCAAGAAATCCGAGGCACATACGTTCGCCGCCAGCATACATTCTTCGATCAACCGATGGGCATCGTTGCGCTTCACCGGAAGAATGCACTCGATTTTGCCCTGATCATTGAAAATCATCTGGGTTTCAATCGTCTCAAAATCGATTGCGCCCCGCTTGCCTCGTGCCTTGAACAACACCTTGAATAATTTATAGAGCAATTGAATGTGCGGAAGAAGGCTCTTGTAGTGCTGTGCATCCTCACCCTTGGGATCTTCCAGCATCGCTGCCACTTTAGTGTAGGTAAGCCGTGCCTGGGAAAACATGACCGCTGGATAAAAACGATACGCCTGAAAATCGCCCGCTGCGTCAATGTTCATCTCGCATACCATGCATAATCGCTCCACCTGCGGGTTAAGCGAACATAGGCCATTTGAAAGCACTTCCGGCAACATCGGGATAACGCGGCGCGGGAAATAAACCGAGTTGCCTCGATTCAAGGCCTCCCGATCGAGCGCATCCGTGGGGCAAACGTAGTGGCTGACATCCGCAATGGCTACATATAGCTTGAAACTCTTCCCGTCGCGCTCGCAATACACCGCATCGTCAAAATCGCGTGCGGTTTCCCCATCTATCGTCACCAGCGGCAAATGACGAATATCCTCCCTGTCGGCCAGATCCGCTTTCAGCACGCTGTCGGGGAATCTGGCTGAACGCGCTTCCACTTCCGGTGGAAACTGATGAGGCAAATCGTGTTTCCGGAGAGCAATTTCGATCTCCATGCCGGGGGCGGTATACTCGCCCAGAATCTCGACGATGCGACCGATAGGCTGCGCGTTCTTGCTGGGCTGCTGGATGATTTCGACCATCACTACCTGGCCCGCTCTGGCGTTCATGGATTCTTCCGGAGGGATCAGAATATCCTGACTGATACGCCTGTTCTCCGCCTCCACAAACAAAATTCCGTGATCGGCGTGCAAGCGGCCGACCAGTTGGGTGATGGCACGCTCCAGCACCTCCACAATAGCGCCTTCCCTGCGTCCACGTCTATCCACCCCAATTTCGCGCACCATCACACGATCGCCATGCAGCGCCTTATGCATTTCCTTGGCGCTCAAAAACAGATCCGGACTGCGATCGTCGGGTACCAGGAAGCCGAAACCATCCGCATGCCCCTGGATTCTCCCCTTGATAAGGTCAAGTTTGTCCACCACGCAGATATCGCCCTTGCGGTTACGCATAATCTGACCCTCGCGTAACATCGCGGAAACACGGCGACTGAAAATTTCGTTTTCTTCGTCCGTAATTTCCAGCAGGCTCTGCAATGCTTTCTCATTCACGGGAACGCCATGCTCTTCCAGGATCTGGAGCATGAATTCGCGGCTCGGCAGCGGATGACCATATTGAAGCTTCTCGCGCTCGAGATGAGGATCAAGATCGCGGAGTTTGCGTTTCTTCTCAATTGACAAAGCAATGGTTTCCTATAAAATTGCGACCTCTGCCCCGCACCCTGTATCGTAAGTCCCACTCCGGACAGGATGCGAGCATTGCCCAGATGGCGGAATTGGTAGACGCACTAGGTTCAGGTCCTAGCGGTGGCAACACTGTGGAGGTTCGAGTCCTCTTCTGGGCACCAGGTCATATTCTTCAAAACCCCGCTCTCCGGCGTATTCATTGCCTATCAGCCATGTTACGCCTATCACTTGATTCAACTAGTGC
>JBDSOQ010000198.1:0-2548 GCA_039914755.1 Nitrosospira sp.
TGGATCCGTATGCATGAGGTGGTCTGGAATCATGAAAACCGCCTGCGAAGGGCGCGCGTCGATCACGAGAAAACGCGCAGTCAATGATGCCAGCGCCGGACTGCTGCGCCTTACCAGCCATAGCGCCCGATCAATATGTGCCAGTGCCGCCCCTGCGGTGACGAAACGGGATGAATCCACGATCATGCGCGATTCTTCTAAAATGACAAAAGGATAGCGCTCGCGGAACAGCGGCGCCAGCCACCATGAGGTGGTGGCGCTCTGCCCGTCAAGCAGCGACGTGTTTGCAAGGACAAAGGTTCCGGTGCAGGCGGCACTCACCAGAGTTCCACCGTCAGACCATTCCCGCAACAGTTCCTCTATGTCCGCTACATCCCGCCGTTCAAGCGCCAACTGCAGCGTCGCGGGCATTTTTGCCCCAAGCGCAGGAATCAGCACAATGTCGGGGCGCGCCAGTTGTGCCGCCAGTACTACGGGTACTAACAGTCCCTGACTGGTGTGTACCCGGCGGCGGACACCGACGATAGTTACCTCGAAATGAATCGAAGGTGTGCCGGCAGACTCTGCCAGATCGTTCGCGATGCTGAAGGTATCGAGAAGGGTAGCTAGACCTGTATCAAAAACTTCATCGAGGGCAAGGATGTAGACGCGCATGGCAGAAATAATACCATAATTGTCAATATTGCCACTTAGCAGGAGTCTGCATCTTCGTTAAAGTCTGCCTCTCGTAATTCAACTTCAGAAAGGAGAAATCATCATGGTAAAAGTTGCCCTGTTAGTACGTTTGCAAGCCAAACCCGGGAAAGAAGCTGCCGTCGCCAGCTTTCTGGAAAGTGCCCTCGCCCTGGCGAATCAGGAAGCCACCACCCCGATCTGGCTTGCGCTACGGTTTGGACCATCTACCTTCGGGATCTTCGACGCCTTCGCTGACGAAACAGGGCGCTCAGCACATTTGGCGGGTCCGATTGCAGCGGCGCTGATGGCTAATGCCGCCGAATTGCTCTCGGAACCGCCGCAGATCGAGCATGTGGATGTGCTTGCTGCCAAACTATCGAACTGAAAATTGGATTCAGCAGTCCAATTGGATTCAGCAGTCCGGATGAAGCGTGGCGGAGTCCAGGTTATAGTTCGTTCCAGCCAGCTGGCCGAATCAGGGGAAGTTGCACTCTGGACCTGCCTCCGCTTTTTTACGCATCAGGAGGTGTTCTGATCTGCTGGCTGAGTATGCTGTAAACGTCTGCTCAGTGTCGATTTGCGACTTTGCCGAGGAATAAAGGTGCTAGAACCAGCCATCGTTTTCCCCGAAAATAGACAGTAGGCACATATGCCTAAAACAAGCGCTGGCATTTTGCCCCATCGCAACCGGGACGACCGGCTGGAGGTTTTGCTTGTCCATCCCGGTGGACCCTTTTGGGCGAAGAAGGACCTCGGGTCCTGGTCGATAGCAAAGGGCGAGTATGAGGAAGGCGAAGACCCCCTTCAGGCCGCGTTACGGGAATTCGTGGAAGAAACCGGACACCAGCCAGCCGGGCCGTTTTTGCCGCTAGCACAGCAGAAGCAACCTGGTGGGAAACTTATTGATGCATGGGCTACCGAGAGTGATTGGGATTCTTCCAGGCTCGTCTCGAATACTTTCAGCATGGAGTGGCCGAAAGGGTCTGGGAAAATGCAGGCGTTTCCGGAGGTGGATCGCGCTGAGTGGTTCGAAATTTCGGAAGCGGCACGGCGCATTCTTCCGGGGCAGCGCGGCTTCCTTGATGAGCTGCACGAAAAACTCTCAACAAGTTCATGAGCAATGGCCCATGCTGAGCCCCACATTCCAGCCCGTGTTTGCGTTGAAGAACCTGCTGTTGCCGGTAATGGCCATATCTCGTTCAGCACTGCACAGCGTGTGGGACGACCTGATCCTGTTGGACCATTTCCTTTCGATGAAGTAAGGAGAAATATCAACTCACCGATAATTCGGCAGGTGCTTTTTCGGCAGTAGAAATGTGATAGGAACGGAAGTTTAATGGAGCCAAGCCCACGCTCGGTCCCGCCTGGCTTGCCCAGTACACCTTGGATTCAGGCCACCCGATAAGCGATTCTTCATGCACATAAGGCGCCAGGCAATTATCGGACGCGTTGAAGACCGCATAAGATTTCCGCTCTATATAGCCCTCCTTGGTTCGCACATAAGGAACATATTTAGCCATTTGCCAATCTCCCTAATAATGATTCACCGTTCGATTGTACTGAAGACTTGTTACAGGATTTATACGCATATCTTCCAAGCTTTGCAGTTTTATCGAAATTACCTCTGCACTACCTCCCATCGCTCATGGTCCGCGTACTGGATCAGATTGGTTCCGTTATCGGCCCCAGAGCTGCGATAATGTGCACTTGACCATGAGCGCATTAAACCCAACCTTGATATTCTCAAAACCCCGCTATTTTTCTGCAAACCTGAAACTCTTCTAAGTGATGGTATTCAAATGATTGTAATACTATAATCAGCAAATTTTCAATTTCGTCACCGGTTACTCACATTGTCCTCCATGCAGTTATT
>JBDSOQ010000014.1:0-2859 GCA_039914755.1 Nitrosospira sp.
ATCGCACGGATAAATTCGATCGGGTCGTAGGCGTGATTAATGCTATTGACGTATACATTATTGACGTCGAGATGCAGATCGCAATCCGCCTCGACCAATACAGCGCGAATAAAGTCCGCTTCGCTCATCTCGGCGATGGGTGACTGCACGTAAAACGAAGCATTTTCCAGTGCGATGCGTCGCTCCAGAATATTCTGGGTGCGGCGAACCCGTGCCGCAACATACTTTACTGCTTCTTCAGTAAAGGGTATTGGAAGCAGATCGTATAGATGGCCATCGTCGGAGCAATAGGAAAGATGTTCGGTGTAGAGGCGGATTTGATGTCGATCCAGAAACTGCCGGATCTTTTGCAACAACACCTCGTCCAGCGGCGCCGGACTGCCGATCGAGAGCGAAAGGCCATGGCAGACGAAGGGATAGCGTTCAGTGAAAATGCGCAGATCGCGCCCTAAAATGCCGCCAAGATCGATCCAGTTTTCTGGAGCGATCTCGAAGAAGTCGATGGCATCGGGAACACCGGTTTTTAATGCCGGGATCAATTCCCGCCGAAAACCGAGGCCAACGCTGGCACGTGGCAGGAATTCCACGATGGGAAAAATTACTTCTTCATTCCAGCATGCGGAGCTGTACTCGGAGCGCTCGGCTTGGTTCCCCCATAGCTATCGGCCTCAGGCTGATCCACCGCCCCATCTTTGTTGGCATCGATCCGGTCGAAAATGTTTTCATGATGCTTGAGAAATTCTTGTTTGGTGACCTTGCCATCCTTATTGGCATCCACCATCGACATGCCGCATCGACCTTCGCCCGATTTTGCTCCACCGCCATATTTGTTGGGATCTACCTTATCGGCATACGCCAGCATATAGCCCTTATCCATGGATTGAGCGGTAAAGGGACTGTCTGCTGCAGAGACAATCGGTACAGCGCCAAGTGTAGCGGCAAGAGCGGAACCAACGGCTAGGGAAATCATGGTTTTCTTGTTGCGCACAGTATTTTCTCCTGAATTTTGGATGGAATATTATGTCACAATTCGAATGAATTGGGGATTGGCTTAGCTGGGGCCTCGCTTTCCTGTGCGCGATGGTGCACAGGAAAGCGGGTCAGGCCGTTCAAAACAAAGAAGATACGGATTCGACAGTAACTCTGAACAGTTCAGATGTATCTTTAGTTATTTACCGCTACCGCACTTGCCGTCTTTCATTTTGCCCTTCATCTCATCTTTGCTGATAACGCCATCCTTGTCGGTATCCATATGTGCAAACATGGCGTAGTGATGCTTGGTCCATTCTTCCTTGGTGATCTTCCCATCACCGTTTGCGTCCGCCATAGCCGCGCCGCACCTGCCTTCGCCGCATGCGCCTTCACCACCACACTTACCTTCTCCACTTTTCTTTTCGCCATATTTATGGGAATCGGCCACCATGTAACCTTTATCTAGGGGCTGTATGGTGAATGGATTATCGGCGGCGGAAACACCCGGTATGGTACCGAGCGTAGCGACAAAAGCGGAGCCTATGGCGATAGAAATAAGGGATTTTTTGTTGGACATCATGTTCTCCTATATATGTTAGGGATGTTACAACGCGACTCAGCGAAAGACATTGTCGCGTCGACTTTTATCGACCAGTTCCTTTTTTGCAACCCGGTTTCGACGCGGGCGCAGATACCCGATATAAACCAACCTCCGCCATTCTTGAATAATGGGAATATCGCCGGAAGACAAGAATGGCTATAAGAAACATAGCACAAATTTTGAGACAGGTGCGACAAATTGCCGCACCTGTCCGATCATGGCAACGCTTCACGAAGAAATAAGGCAAAGGGCCAGCCGCGTTTAGAACAAACGTTTCTCGACCGTTAAATTAATGGGTTATTTATTTCCTTTTGGGGGTATTCAAGCGATGGGAATTCTGCAAGAATTCCCGCTGTCGATGTAGGTAGACTTCATGCAAATGGATTGGCCGGAAGCCGCCTGAAGCTCAAGAACGAAGGGTATACGGCCTCACTTACCTCGTTAACCGATTACGCTGACGCTCGGTCAAGTTCTCGGGAACCACATCAGACGAACCGTCAACCTACTTGCTGTATAATGTTTTTTTCTGTAAGTGTTACCGCAGATCACCAGAAATGGAAAAGGAATATTAATATGCCGCAAGAACTGCATAAACAGGCTGGTCCCTATAAACCGAAGAAGGGAGAAACCTACATGAGTTCCGGGCAGCTTATGCATTTCCGCAATATACTGGAAGGCATCAAGTTTGAGCTGGGACGGGATATAGATCGCACGGTTCACACCATGCAGGACGAAGCCACGATTTTCGCCGACCCTAACGATCGTGCCAGTCAGGAATCGGACATGGCGCTGGAGTTACGGAACCGAGACCGTGAGCGCAAGTTGATCAAGAAAATTGACGAAACTATCGCAAAAATAGATACTGGCGATTACGGTTATTGTGAAAGTTGTGGCGTGGAAATCGGTCTTAAACGACTTGAAGCCCGGCCCACTGCCACTCTCTGTATTGATTGCAAGACCCTGGATGAAATAAGGGAAAAGCAGGTCGCCAAATAATATTTTTCGGCTCGCTTCTACAGGAACACATCTGCAGATGTAGTTGAATCGAATATTATTGTTGTAATAAAAAAAGCCCTGATCGCGAGATAGGGCTTTTTTTATTCCCTGGAAACCAGATTGGATCTGCCCTCCAGCGAGGGAGGGCAGTATATGCTCTGCGCTCCTTTTTGAAGAGCCACAGTTCTCGCAAGAAGTTGCCCAGCTATACCTACGTTACCGTGTTGTCGGTGACCTCGGCGGAAACAGCCTTCATACTCAGGCGTAAACGACCCTTGTCATCGGCTTCC
>JBDSOQ010000223.1:0-9812 GCA_039914755.1 Nitrosospira sp.
ATGGCTGGCGCACCTGATAACATTCGTTCGCTGGCAATATCTCGGTTCGCTCGTACACCCATCCTGGATCCGGTCAGCTTTGGTGGATGCGACCTTGAGTAATGCAAAACTGAAAGCCACGGGATGGCGCCCGCGATACAGCAGCAGGGATGCCATCCTCGCCGCCATCGAAAAATAACGGATTTTCTCAATCATTCCATTCGGAAAACATCGGAGGGAACTTGTTCAGGCCCTGAAGAACCATAACCGCGCGTACACGGTCAAAGTTTATAATAACCGAAGGAGGATCCCATGAATCGACGCGCCGTACTGCAAAGTCTCGCCACGCTGGCGGGGCTGCCGTTGATTTCGGCATGCTCAAGCAGCAAAACAGCGGTAAATACGCCAACTGCGATAACGGTAAAACCCCTGAATAGACCGCATGAAGATTGGCGCGGTCTGGTTTCGCCCGCCGCTTATAAGGTATTGTTTGAAGAAGATACGGAGCCTCCAGGCAGTAGCGCGTTGAATCGTGAAGACCGGGAAGGCACTTTTATTTGCGCTGCGTGCTATCTGCCGATGTTCGATAGCGCGAATAAATTTGAAAGCGGCACGGGATGGCCCAGTTTCACCCAGCCCATCGCAGGACATATGGAAACAAGGCGCGATTTCAAGATGATTCTGCCGCGCACGGAATACCATTGTGCGCGCTGCGGAGGTCACCAAGGCCATGTATTTAACGATGGACCCCTTCCCAGGGGAGAGCGCTGGTGTAACAATGGCCTGGCCCTCCGATTCGTGCTGAAAGGTGAACAGCTACCGGCCCTCAGGGGTTGATTAACCCCCAGCCTCCGACTATGTTCAAGCCATTTATATTTTACGCCATGCCTCAGGCCCATCCTGTTCGCCGGGGGTTCGATGCCATGATGATGGGCATGATGCTGATCATGTTAGCCGCATGCGAACCGCCGGGTGCACATATCAACGCTTCGGCCGCCAGCCCATCGGCGAGTCAACATGCCAACTCGCCCGCCGGGTCTTCCGCTACGGACATCGCCATTTTCGCCGGCGGTTGCTTCTGGTGTACGGAAGCGGACTTCGATAAGGTGCCCGGAGTCATATCCACCACATCCGGTTATATCGGCGGCAAGGTGGCCAATCCAACTTATAAGCAGGTATCTTCAGGAAAAACCGGTCACATTGAAGCAGTGCAGGTGCGCTTCGATCCGGAAAAGACCAGTTTCGCCAAGCTGCTGGCTGCATTCTGGCCGACGATCGACCCCCTCACGCCCAACGGTCAATTCTGTGATGAAGGCTCGCAATACCGCAGTACAATCTTTTATTATGATGCCGATCAAAAGCGGCAGGCCGAGGCATCCAAAGCCGAGCTCGAAGCCTCTGGTCGTTTTACACAGCCTATCGTGACCGAGATCTTGCCCGCCACAAAGTTTTACCCGGCGGAGGAATACCATCAGGATTATTACATCAAAAATCCCCTCCGCTATTCCTATTACCGCAGCAGCTGTGGCCGCGATGCGCGTCTAACCCAAGTATGGGGTATTCGCGAATAGCTGGGATGGTAGGCATTGAGGGAATGTTCATACGTCGCAATGCGCTACGTTTATTGTCGCCTTATACTTTAGACTCACTTTAGGCTCGTTTGCAGGCAGCTTGTCTGCAGACTTCACCTCCATGAATAACAGGCAGTTCTTCCCTCATTTTCCTATTCTGCTTTCGTAGGATAAGGCGAATAAGTTTCTACAAGGGGTTTGCAAGGAGGTCTATTAGTGCACAGCGTTCAAGGCTGGGCCCGATGTTGGGTTCGGAGTCAGGCCGCGGTTCGAACGACCGCTCCCGTCGCGCCTCTCCCTGAGCTCCGTGGAATCTATATCCATGATTCGGGGATCCTTAGCCGCGTTATCGTTGACCTGTAGATATTGCGTCCCGGATTCTCTGGTTTTTACCTTCGTTCCATTCTGTCCTTTCGCCTTTGAGGCCCTTACCTTTGCAGGCTGGGTCTTTGCATCTTTGCGGCCTTCGGCTGTATCCTGCGGATTCTTTGAAGCGTCGCCCGTATCGTACCTGGCTTTGAGATTGGCGCCCATGGCCAAATAGCTGCGATACTCATTCTGCATCTGGGAATGCAACTGTGAATATTGAGCGTTGTAGGAGCTCCGCGCACTTTCCAGTTGCTGTAGTTTTGTTTCCAGCTGGCGCCGGTTATGGGAATTATCCTTTGCCTCGACAGTTTTTACTGCCAGCGAAACCTCCTGGATTTTTTGATTCAGTTGCTTGAACAACTGGGCGATGCCATTGGCAGCATTGCTGTAGCGTCGGTGGTACAACTCCAGTTTCTCGAAATCGGTGAGCGGTTCCCCGATAGGACGCGAAGCATCTTCGGGTGCATTATTTGCCGACGGCTCCTGCTCTACCTGTTCTGCGAAAGCATTGGGCAAGGACAGTCCCAAAGCCAGAGCAATCATAGCAGCGTATCGCGTCCATAAGCGCTTCATATGCCGTGTCATGGGTGAGCTCCTGAGTATGTTGGTTCGTCGAATATGATGGTATACCTGTTTAACGCGCGACTCCAATTTCTGGTGCTTATCGTTTAGCTTAGGGGGTCGGCTTTCGGCTTCAGTGAAATCAGGATATCAGACAAGGCTACTGCTGCTTGCGAGTATAAGTTAAACTGCGTGGTGAATAATGATACGGGACAAAAATGGAAAGCAGTCTTCTAATACACCGGCCATCCGCCTGATCAGCAACCCCGAGAATGACAGTTTCCAAATTGTCCAAGAGTAAATTCATTACCTTGGAAGGCATAGATGGCGCAGGCAAGAGTACGCACCTTGGCTGGCTGGCGAGCCTTTTGCGTGGCAGGGGAAAAAACGTAGTCGTGACACGCGAGCCGGGCGGCACTCGTTTGGGCGAAGGATTGCGCGAGCTTCTGCTTGACCGCGCTCAGGCCATGCATGCGGAAACCGAGGCTCTGCTGATGTTCGCAGCAAGGCGAGAGCACATGGACAAGGTTATCTTGCCGGCACTGGATCGCGGCGACTGGGTGATTTCAGACCGGTTCACCGACGCCAGCTTCGCCTACCAAGGCGGTGGCAGGGGTTTGGCAACGGAGAAACTCGATAAGCTCGAGCATTGGGTGCAAGGGGAATTTCAACCTGACCTCACGCTTTATTTTGACGTAACAGTCGAATTAGGCAGGCAGCGAATAGATGCCATCAAGCCGGCTGACCGGTTCGAAGCGGAACAGGATGAGTTTTTCCGGAGAGTGCGAAATGCATACCTGGAAAGAGCCCGCCGGTTTCCGCGGCGCATCTCTGTAATAGACGCAAACCAGCCCCTTGAAGAAGTTAAGAAATCAGTTGAAAAAATCATTTTATCCTCCTGTTAATGAATAATATCTATTCATGGCAAAAAGAAGCCTGGCGGAGATTGGCCCAGGATGTTCAAGGAAGCAGGAGGTCATCAGTCCATGCCTTGCTGCTGAGGGGCAGAAAGGGCTTGGGCAAACTCGCATTCGGCCGTTACCTGGCCAAATCCAGACTCTGCGAGCATCCATCTGTTGAAGGCGAGGCATGCCAAACCTGTGCAAGCTGCCGCTGGTTTGAACAAGGCAGTCATCCGGATTATCGCCTGATCGAGCCGGAAGCCATATCGGCGCCATCTACGATGACGATGGCAGGATCGCCCGATGATAACGGGGACGATGGAAGCGATATCGGGCTGGGCTCCACGCCTGGGTCCGCCTCGGGCGCCACGACAGAGGCCAGCGGTGCGAAATCCAGGAAAAAACCAAGCAAACAGATCAGTGTCACGCAAATACGGGATCTGGCCGATTTCATCAATATATCCAGCCATCAGAACGGTTATAAGATCATCCTGCTCCATCCGGCGGAAACCATGAATGCAGCCGCTGCCAATGCGCTGCTGAAGAACCTGGAAGAACCGCCGCCTCGAACACTGTTAATCCTCGTTACCCATCATGCGCAGTATTTGCTGCCGACCATACGCAGCCGGTGCTTGCAAGTTGCAATGCCCGTGCCTGATCCTGCAACCGCCATTGCCTGGCTTCAACAGCAGGGGATCAAAGATCCGGAAGCGTGTCTGGCTTCCGCTGGATATGCGCCTTTGTTGGCGCTGGAATTCAACGATGACGATTATTTGGAGCGGCACGGCGACTTCATCGGGCAGATCAGTACGCTCGCCGATCTCAGCCCGGTTGCGCTGGCGGAAGAGTTGCAAAAATCAGACTTGCCCACGGTGGTCAACTGGCTGCAGAAATGGTGCTACGACTTGATGAGCTTTCGCACAACCGGCAAGGTCCGTTACCATCGGGACAGGCTGGCCGCCATAAAATTGCTGGCGCCGGGGATCGAGCCGCGTTCACTGGCAACGTACTCGCGGACCCTGGCCGACGCGCAACGTCTGGCAAGCCATCCCCTCAATACTCGATTATTCCTGGAAGAGTTGCTGTTTTCCTATGTCATTGCGCTATCAGCGGCATCACCATCATCTCAAGTAGAAGCATAAGCAGCCATACTTGACTTGGACCGGGGCAATATCCACGCCCAATGCGTTGCACTCCTCGGCATCGTAGACTAAGCTATCCCTTTCGTCGTACGCATGCAATCACCCCAGGTTTGCGGCCAGCTACCGCCGATAGTCCACGGGAAGCACTTGTTCAGAGGTTCTATAGTCATGTTTGTTGATTCTCATTGCCACCTGGATTTTCCTGATCTGTCGAGCAACCTCAACGAGTTGCTGGGGAAAATGCGGGCAAACGATGTTAGCCACGCGCTCTGCGTGAGCGTTAACCTGGAAGACTTTCCGCGAGTGCTTGCGTTGGCGGAAGCCCATCCGAACCTGTTTGCCTCAGTGGGTGTTCATCCTGATTATGAAAATCTGGCCGAGCCACAAGCAGCGCAACTGGCATCCCTGGCTGAACATTCCCGAGTCGTCGCCATCGGCGAGACGGGACTGGATTACTTTCGCCTGAAGGGCGATCTGGAATGGCAGCGGGAACGCTTTCGCCAGCATATCCGCGCTGCCAGGCAGTGCGGTAAACCGCTCATCATCCATACACGCGAGGCCGCTGCCGATACGTTGCGTATCATGGCGGAGGAGGGCGCGGATAGTGTCGGCGGGGTGATGCATTGCTTCACGGAAAGCTGGGAAGTGGCCCAGCAGGCGATGGAAATGAATTTTTATATTTCTTTTTCCGGGATTGTCACTTTCAAGAATGCCGTTGCTTTAAAGGATGTGGCGAAGAGAATCAAACTGGAGAGAATGCTCATAGAAACAGATTCGCCATATCTCGCGCCGGTGCCTCATCGCGGCAAAATGAACCAGCCTGCCTTTGTGCGGCATGTCGCGGGGGAAATAGCCGCATTGCGCGGTATCAGCATCGACGAAGTGGGCACAGTCACGACCGAAAATTTTTTCAACTTATTCAAGGCGGCCTGAACGATGAGCTTACCAGGAAAATTCTTTTTCGCTGCCGGTCTGATGCTTGCAGTCAGCTTGTGGCAGCAACCGGTTGCCCTGGCAGGCGTCTATGAGGATTTACGTTGGGCGGCTGAGGACAATAACGCCACGGATATGGCGAAGTTGCTTGCCAAGGGTGCCGACCCCAACACACCCGATGCGCAGGGAAACACGCTTTTGATGGTTGCGGTGCGCAACAAGAATGCCGAACTCGTTGATCTGCTGATAAAGGCTGGAGCAAAGCTCAACTTGCGCAATAAATATGGCGAAACCGCCATTATGCTCGCCAGCTATAACGGGCTTGGGAATATCGTCGAGAAACTGTATGTCAAGGGTGCGGAAATCAACCATAAGGGATGGAATCCGTTACTTTATGCCGCAATCGCCGGTCACACGAAAATCGTCCAATTATTGCTGGAAGGCGGCGCGAAAGCCAATTCGATATCCGATAACGGATCAACCCCATTAATGATGGCGGCCAGAGGCAATTATGTGGATACCGCAAAGGTGCTCCTGGAAAACGGCGCCGATCCCAACATCAGGAACGAGTCGGGAAAAACGGCATTGGACTGGGCTTTGAGCAAAGATCATCAGGAAGTCGCTGAATTGTTGAAAACCAGTGGAGCGACGGAATAACGGAGTAAACCGGTAACTGTCAGGAGCGACATGAGCACGATTGGATTCAATCATTACAATTTGCGCGGTCCGCGCGAGCTGATAGACGAGCTCAAGGATTTCTATTGCGAAATAGTGGGACTCGCGCAAGGGCGGCGTCCATCTTTTGAAAGCTTTGGGTATTGGCTTTACGCCGGCGAGCAATGTGTTCTCCACTTGAGCCAGGCACACCCGGATGAAGTGCGCCTTACGCATATCGCCACCACTTTTGATCACGTGGCGTTTACCTGTACCGATCGCCCGGAAATGGAGGCGCGCCTGAAGCGGCACAATGTCGAATTCCGGAGAGGCCAGGTACCTTCTCTTGGCATAGCCCAGCTGTTTTTCAAGGACCCGGCGGGGAACGGAATAGAATTGAGCTTCGCCGAGGGCCAAGTCCAGCCTGACGGGAATTAATCGCTGACTAATGCCGCTGTTACAAGCGACAACAGATAGCAGAGGCAGCGAAAACAAGCACCGCGCACGAAACACCGCCGCACCTGGCATTCACTCGGAAACACTGTAATGAAAAAACCGCTTCAGGATAAAGTTGCCATTATCACCGGCTCGTCGCGGGGCATCGGCGCGGAAATTGCCCGCACGCTGGCAGGTGCGGGCGCGAAGATCGTGGTTAACTTTACCTCGAACCCGAGTGCCGCCGAAGCGGTATGCGCCGCGATAACGGAAGCAGGCGGCGAATCGCTGGCGGTCAAAGCAGATGTCAGTGACTCCGCCCAAGTTCGAATGTTGTTCGATACCACCATCGAACACTTCAAACGCCTTGACATTCTCGTCAATAATGCAGGCGTGCTTCTATCCAGGCGAATTGCCGACATCAGCGATGAAGAGTTTGACCGCGTCCTGAACATCAACATAAAAGGCGTTTTTTATGCCCTGCGGGAGGCTGCCAAGCGGATCGCGGATGGTGGGCGGGTGATCAGTCTCTCCAGCACTGTTACCCGGCTTATGCTGCCGAACTACGGTGCATATGCGGCGAGCAAGGGCGCTGTCGAGCAATTGACGCGCGTCTTTGCGAAGGAGATGGGAGAACGGGGCGTTACAGCCAATATCGTTTCACCGGGGCCGATCAATACCGAAATGTTTATTTCGGGAAAAAATAAGGAAACGATCGAACGGATGGCTGCAATGTCATTCCAGGGTCGCATCGGCGAACCGGAAGACATCGCGCGCGTGGTACTCTTTCTGGTCAGCCAGGAAGCGGGCTGGGTTACGGGGCAGAATATCAGCGCCAGCGGCGGAGCTGCGTGATCTCCAGAGGGTACGCTTAACCAGAATGGGTCTGGGCAAAAAAAAGAGGATTCCCAAAGAATTGACCTCGTGCATCGAGAAATTACCGGTAGATACCGCTAGTGGTGGCCTCTACATCAATAGCCTGTCTACTTCCATTATTACGGCGTCCTCTATTCCCTTGATTCCGTGGGATTTGACTATATCCATCATCAAGCAGAAGTCCCTCATTTGCATGCAATCGAGGGCCCATTCTCCGGGTTCCGATTCGTATACCGCGTCTTCCATCGTCGATGCAGCGGCAGCCCAGTGACCATGTGCAATCTCCAGCATGGCAATCTTGCACCGCGTCACTTGCGTTGGGGGCGCCGCCATCAATATTTCATGCATTGTTTTCATGGCAATCTCCTTACCAAAAAAATTTCACCTACACTGAATTTGACCACGTTACCTTGATGGAGTGCCATAGGTCGAAATTTTTTATACAATGGGTGTTGTCGTGCCACTACCCCGTTATCCCATTATCACGAAAACAATTATTTTCAGCCGCTTAAAGGCTAACCCTCATCATTAAGATTAACATCAGATATGACACCTGACCGCACAGGCGAAAGGCTGTGACTATTCGCTCAGTGGGTTGACCGGGTCAAGGATCACAAACGTGGAATCCATTTATGAACATTGATGGCGATTTCCTGATTATTGCCACGCACCTTGTCGCAGCGTTGGTGGCAGGAGGTGCCATCGGCATGGAAAGAAGCTTGCACGGCCATCCTGCCGGTTTCAGAACGCATGCGCTCGTCAGTCTCGCCTCCAGTTTGCTGATGCTGATCACCCTATACCAGTGGAAATGGCTCCCGGATGTTCCGATCGACGCCATCAGAATGGACCCGACTCGAATGGCTCAGGGAATTATGACGGGTATAGGTTTTCTGGGTGCGGGCGTGATTTTCAAGGAGGGTTTGAGCGTTCGCGGCCTGACCACCGCCGCTTCGATCTGGATCACGGCAGGCATCGGCATTTTGATGGGTATCGGATTTTTTCTTCCCGGCATTCTTGGAACCATCCTCACCCTCGGTATTCTCTCTTTGTTCCGCTTGATTGAGGACAGACTCCCGCGTCATCTGTATGCTCAATATCATGTCAGCTTTGATCGCGGCAACATCATGTCGGAAAGCGAAATCCGAAGACTCCTGGTTGACCACGGGTGTGAAGTTGTCACAATGAGTTATCGCATCACTTCGGCGGCATTGTTTGAATACCGCATGGATATTCGAACCACAGACCTTGGCAGAACTTCAGCACTTGCGGATGTGATGCGTGAAATGGAATCAGTCCGCGAATTCCGCATCTCGACGACCGGCAACTGATGTTATGCATCTCACTCGTGTAGCGATGGAGAAGGAAACGGGGAAAAATAAGCTGGAATTTGAAACCTGACGGAACTCTTGCCCGGAATAACGCACATAGTGGCCGACGCGGCGCTACAAAAACCAGGAGCGGGCGCTTGCTGGATAATAATGGATTCAGCTTGGTTTCTCGAATCATCAACCACTCTAAGGAGCGTTCTATGCTACTGAACCCTTATCTTATTTTCAACGGTCAATGCGAGGCCGCGTTCAAATTCTATGAGGAGCGCCTCGGCGGAAAAATCCTGGTAATGCTCACCCACGGAAGTTCGCCAATGGCGGAGCAAGGACCACCTGAATGGCGCAATAAGATCATGCATGCTCTCCTAACGGTTGGAGACGCAGTATTGATGGGTTCCGACAGCCTACCCGATCACCATGAGGAGATAAAAGGTTTTTACGTAGCGCTGAATACCGAGGCTCCGGCAGATGCAGAACGTATTTTCCACGCATTGGCGGAAAATGGAACAGTACGCATGCCGCTACAGGAAACTTTTTGGGCCGCCCGGTTTGGCATGCTTGTCGATCAATTCGGCGTGCCATGGATGATTAACTGCGAGTAAATCGGCAACGTGAATCGCGTGTAGCCAACGCATTTACTGAAGCAACGAATTGGCGAAAGCGGTTAACCACGCCCCGGTGCACTGCGGACGATTGACGATGAACGAGTGGATGCCGTGATTGCGAAGACCCTGGAGTCGCAACCACGCAACGCGACGCATTGACGGCACGCCAGATCAAAGCCAACAAGATCATCAGTAAAACCTGCTGCATTGTCGAGCAAATCTTTGGGACCGCCAAACGGCTGTTCGCCATGGGCAGGCGCCGCTACCTGGGGACGCACAAGGTACATGCCCAGTTCATGCTCAAGGCAATGTGCAAAACTTGCTCAAAGCAGCCAATAAGATCACATTGAATGCGACAACTTCAACGCGGCAGACAACACTGTCGGGAGCAGTGCGTCCAGTAACGGCGCAGGAGGCCTAAAAAGGGCCTATAAAAGGATAAAACCCGCCGGTATGC
>JBDSOQ010000179.1:0-2879 GCA_039914755.1 Nitrosospira sp.
CAGCGGTGCTATCTCGGCATAAGCGCGTTGTGGATGATCGGGGTAAAGCGACGCCTGGCTCGACACGCTATTAGGTGTTTTCGAGGGAGGTTTGAGCCTTCCATCATGCACGCCCAGATCGGTGGGCTGCGTGCCTTTGAGTAGTCCGAGTTGACCAGCAAGCAACCCCGTGATGACGACAACGGCAATGACAACAAGTGCCCACTTTACAATAACCATGTCAATGCCCGGCGACCTCCAATGTGATGGACGAGGAACGTACTCCCTAAGCCGACAGCGGCGGCTTCACAAAATCGCCGACAGCGGCGGCGTCATATAATCCCCTTTGCCCATGCCGGTCCTTTATCCGCCATGTCATCCGCTTTTGCCGGCATGGCTACGCCATCAGTGCCAATAAAGGCTAGCCAATGGTCAAGCTACTTGGTTTTGCTATTTGCCAGGACGAATTCCGCCAGACGTTGCGCCGGTTCGCCTTTAATATTGGGAAACGCGGTCATCCCCATACTTCCTTTCTGAACTTTCTGAATGATGGCGTCCTTGTTCGCCATCGCGGTGCTTATAACCATCACGCTGCCGCTTTCCGGTTTATGGCATTTTGTACAGTTTGTATAAAATATGTCCTCCCCGCTGACATTCTCGGCCGGCGTGTAATTATCCGTCTTCGAGCAACCAACCAAACTCACCAATGCGGAAACAGCTAGCACCAAGACCATTTTTTTCATTTTGTGCACTCCAATTTTCATAAGATGGAAATATTTCTTTCAACCTGCCATGGGGAGGCATTATATCGTCCTTACGGATCGTTCAGGTATTATCCTAAAGCTGGTTGTGGATCGCTCATGTTTCAGCTCATTTACCAATTCGTTTACCAACTAGCCCCGGATGTTTCATAAATTCGCGTGATGATTGCGCAGGATTTTGTTTTGTAGGGAGATTTTGTGAAAGAGTCGCGTAGTTATTCATATGCCCGACTGAACGAAATTTTCATACGAAACAAAAGACCAGCAAGGGCGCGTGTCAATTTATGAAACATCCGGGCTAGGCGCTATACCGGAAGGAATTTTTCGTACCCCGTGCGCTTCATCTTCTTGGTAAGCTCACTCCATTCCGTCTAACTGCCGGATTCAGGATTATTGCCGCGATTGTCCATGTTGCGATGATCACCGCAGGGTTCGATGGAGAAGAAGGAGGAAAGACTTTACGCCTTATCCGTTTGCCGGCGGGTGACCAAGGAGTCGAAGGGCAAGCAGTACGGTGATCGGTAGATAAATGAACAGGCCCGTAACGCCCAGAAGCGATTCTCCAATCCAGAAAGTGATGACGAGATTGAAGATCAATACCCCATAATATAAACCGCAACCGAGCAGCACGCGTCCGGTCACCGATGGGGCAGGGAAGAGGCTGGCTTCAGCCTGAAGTTTGCGATCGAGAGGAAGATAGGCGCGAAGAGAGAGAAAGCCCACAACAGTCCAGCCAATATAATTGGCTATCGGGATGCCGAAATGCGTGCCAGGATCAGGATAGTAGTATATTCGCCCGAGGAACCACCGCTCGCCGCGGAGCGCGACCGGATCGATGACGATATCGATGAACATGAAAAAAAGAATGGTGAGTACCACTACCGGCCAGCCGGTTCTGGCTGCGAGAGGAAATCCCATCCGGATCATGCTCATACCAGGACGGGGGCTTGTGCTGTCGGCGGGCAGGAGAAAAGCCAGGGCCATGCAATAGCTCGCATAGAGAAGAAAGGGAAACGAGAGGGAATCCATGGCGGGGACATCCGCGATATACAATTCCTGTCCGACCGTTGAGCCGGTATAGTAATACCAGCCGAAAGGAACCCCGGTGCGAGTGGAAGAGAGTTCACACAGAAGCGCCACAGTGTACGTAATAGCCATGAAACAGGCTGTCCTGCGCCAGCCGATCAGCCTGCTGGCGGAGAAGAGAAACGCGGCGAGGAACACAAATACATAGGGGCGAAGCGTAATTGTCTTCAGCAGGAGGCTAAGGAATTCCATCGAATATTCCATTGATCCGGTAGATGGACTCTTACCGGAAATTGATCTCCTGGACGTTCGTCTCCAGGAGCGAAGGGGCGCAATACATTATTTTTTGTGCTATCTGGGCTTCGTAGCGTTTTGGCGCAGCCCACCGTCCTGTATTTGCAGGACGAGATTTATATCCTGTCATATTCGGTAACCGGAAACTATAAGGCAGCATGCAAACCTCTGCCGGATCTTTCTGGACGAGCAGGACTGGCAAGAATCGAATTTTCGCATAAAACCACACAAACCAGATAGCCCGCGTCAGCAGAGCAATAGAAAGCTCAGCGCATCATGCACCGTCATCCGTATTTTTTGATTGCGATTAGAGTCCTGCTCTATGAAAGCGTTGTCGTCAATGTAATCGATATGTGCCGTTTCCCTTCGATTTGGCGGGTTTTTACCCCTCAAATACGGCCGCGGAAAAGATTTCTCTTCCCTATACTTGTAAATCTTGTGGCTTACTGTCTTCCAGGAATCTTTAGTGCTTTATTATTTTTGATGACTCCATCGTGAGGCGCATTCTCAGGTTTTTTGCCTTTGCTGTTTTGACTCTGCTTTTCGTCGCACTTGTTATTGCAGCCTTCCTTCTTTACCGGGAGGTTACAACGTCTTCCTATCAAGCACGGCAATTGTGGAATTTGGCCGATGATCTGCGCTGGGAAATGAAAAGCGGTCCAAGCGACCAACCGCATTTCCCGCAGGCGGGGCCATATGACGTCCGCCTGGGCTATAGTCGCCTTCCGGAATTGCTTCAGCATCTGGCAAAGTACGGTTTTGAGGTTCAGGCGCAGGCGCGGGTTTCTGCACGCATGGAGGAGCTTGTCGCTCAGGGCC
>JBDSOQ010000205.1:0-14598 GCA_039914755.1 Nitrosospira sp.
AAAAAATCGTGATGACGTCCGGTCTGATTGCGACCAGCTTCAGGCCGTCCGTTATTTTCGGCCCCGGAGATTCATCGCTGAGCCTGTTTGCCAGGCTGGCGCGGCTACCGGTGCTGCCCCTGGGGTCGCCCAATGCAAAATTTCAGCCGGTATTCGTCAAGGATGTTGCGCATGCATTTGCCGCCAGCTTGACGGCGCCCCACACTTTTGGTCAGCGCTACGATCTGTGCGGCCCACAATGTTATAGCCTGCGGCAGTTGGTGGAATATGCCGCGCACGTTACCGGGCATGACCCGACCATCATCGGCCTCAACGATGGCCTCTCTTATTTGCAGGCCGCGATAATGGAGTTTCTACCCGGAAAACTCGTGACCCGCGACAATTATGATTCAATGAAAGTGGACAGCGTCTGCAATTGTGACGACCCGGGCAACTTTACGGAAGCTTGGGGTATTCCGCCCACTGCCCTGGAAGAAGTGGCGCCTATATATCTGGCGGGCGATGTGCCGCGGGAACGGTACGATGATTTTCGCGCAAGGCGATAGTCCACCCTGCGAGAGTCGTTCTTAATGAAGACTTACCTGGTTGGCGGCTCCGTTCGCGATGAGATCCTGGGCCTGCCGGTGACCGACCATGACCATGTCGTTGTAGGATCGTCGCCGGACGAGATGATACGGCTTGGCTACCGTCCGGTAGGAAAAGATTTTCCTGTTTTCCTTCATCCCCGGAGCCAGGAGCAATATGCGCTGGCACGTACCGAGCGCAAGGTGGCGCGCGGGTACAAGGGCTTCGAAGTTTATGCCTCGCCTGAAGTTACCCTGCAGGAGGATCTGGCGCGGCGCGATCTCACCATCAATTCCCTGGCCAAGGATCAGGACGGCAATATCATCGACCCGTTTGGCGGCTTGTCCGACCTGGAAGCGGGACTACTGCGTCACATAAGCCCGGCCTTCACTGAAGACCCGGTTCGTGTGCTGCGAACTGCCCGTTTTGCCGCCCGCTTCGATTTCCGAATCGCACCCGAGACCGTCGCATTGATGAGCGAGATGGTGCACAACGGCGAAGTGGATGCGCTGGTACCGGAACGGGTCTGGCAGGAATTTGCGCGCGGCTTGATGGAACAGCGGCCTTCGCGCATGTTTTATGCGCTCCGCGAGTGTAGCGCGCTTGTCCGCATCATGCCTGAAGTGGATGCCTTGTTCGGGGTACCCCAACCGGCACAACATCATCCTGAAATTGATACCGGCGTACATGTGATGATGGTGATCGACCATGCAGCTTCCAGGAATTATTCCCTGCCGGTACGGTTCGCCTCGCTGACTCATGATCTTGGCAAAGGCACGACTCCACCGGAGGAATGGCCGCGCCATATCGGTCACGAAGCACGGAGCGTCAAGCTGGTGAAAGATTTATGCGAGCGCATCAGGGTACCTAACGAAGCGCGCGACCTCGCTTTACTGGTCGCACGCTACCATGGCGACGTACATCGCGCCGCAGAGCTGCGGCCCGTCACCATCGCCAATATGTTGCAAAACGTGGATGCCTACCGCAAACCGGAACGCTTCGAAGAATTTTTGCAGGCTTGTTCCTGCGATTTTCACGGTCGGCCCGGCTATGCGGAAAAACCTTACCCCCAGGCTGAGCAGTTGCATGACGCGTTCAAAGCGGCCAGGAGCGTGGATGCCGGCGCAATTGCCGCTGAGTTGACCAAAACCATTTCCGATCCCTCTCGCCTGCCGGGCGCGATCAATACCAGGGTGAGCGAGATGCGGATCGCGGAAATCAGAAACCGGCTGGCTTGACGCCGTAAAGATAAATTGCGGCGACCTGATTAAATTAGGTACCTCTACACCGCTTTTTGTGGGATGGGTGGGGCATAGCGCTATTCATCGGCAATTGATGGGTTACGGCTCACGCCTCCACCCATCCTACAAATGCTAATTCCACCAGTAATTGATGGGTTACGGCTCGCGCCTCCACCCATCCTGCAAACGCTGAGTAGCGGTAGGATGGTAGGATGGGTGGAGCAAAGCGCAACCCATCATTCGGGCTGACATCTCACTCTTCACCTTGAAAATCGCTTTGCGCACTTAACAAGATGCGGCGGTATCGGCCGCGAATCGATGCGTATGTTGCCCCGTTTTGATGGGTTGCGCTTCGTTCCACCCATCCTGCCGAATCTGTGGAACGGGATGTGCAATCTCACCATCGCTCGCCATGCCGGACATGGTCCTTCAACCGTGGCAATGGCCCCGGATGCTGCGCTTTTCAAAGTAGTGCTGATGATATTCCTCTGCTGGATAAAACTCGGAGGCCGGCGAAATTTCCGTGACGATAGGCTCGCGCCAGCGCCCGCTTTGCTGTAATTTTTCCCTGGACGCTTTCGCCGCAATCTCCTGCTCGGGCGTGTAAAAGAAAATGGCCGAACGGTATTGCGTACCTACGTCCGGTCCCTGCCGATTGCGCGTGGTGGGATTGTGGCAATCCCAGAACACCTCGAGCAACTCATCGTAATCAACCTGAGCTGGATCGTATTGCACCTGCACCACTTCGGCATGGCCGGTCTCGCCCGAGCATACATCGCGATAGGCAGGATTCTTGATATGGCCGCCGGCGTATCCGCTTATCACCTCATTTACGCCCTTGACTGCCCTAAAAGCCGATTCCACGCCCCAGAAACAACCTGCTCCAAAAATTGCTTTTTCCGTTGTCATTCCTGCACCTCCTCAATGTAATCACGCTTAACCACGTAACCGATCTATATGCCCATGCTGATGCTCGAACGGATCGCCAGCATAACCGGCGGATAGCTTTCGCTCTCATAAATCCAGAATAGCATGCTGGCTGCAAGGCCATCAAATACATTGGAGCAGATTTAGTGCCACTGCCGGCCGGTACTGTGGCTCATCATGGATAGCATGCAAAAATCACCAAAAAATCCGGCATGGTTACCTCGGTTTCCGTGGCGCGTTGGCGAATAGGCGGTCATAAACAAAATTGGGGAGGAATTTTAAAACCCGCGCGACAATCGCCATTTGCCAGGGAATCACGGCGAACAGTATCTTCTTCTCGATGATACGCACGATTTTTTCAGCAACCTCTTCCGCTGCAAGAAGGAAGGGCATGCGGAAGGGATTATTCGCCGTCATCGGCGTTGCGACGTAGCCGGGACAAATGGTTATGACCGATACGCCATTACCGTACATCTCGACTCGCAGGCTTTCGAGATAACTGATGGCGGCAGCCTTGGAGGCTGAGTAAGCGCCACTTCCCGGAAGACCCCGATAACCCGCAACGCTGGCAATGCCGACCAGGCTGCCTTGCCCGGCGGCCCTCATCGCGGAAACAAACGGCTGGAAGAGGTTCACCATGCCAATGACATTGGTGGTGAGAATGCGCTCAAAAACGTCGCGATCTTCGGCATATTCGGTAAGCGTGCCGCGGCTGATGCCTGCATTGGCGATGACGATATCGGGACAGCCATGGCGGCGCATGAAATCGTGCGCTGCGGCTTGCATTGCGTCGCCATCGCGGACATCGGCCACATAGATCGAAGCACCCGATAATTCGGCCGCAAGGGTTTCCAGTAAATCTGCGCGCCGTGCGATCAGGCCGAGCGTCGCCCCCAAGCCGGCATAGTGTCGTGCCAATGCGCTACCCAAGCCACTGGATGCCCCGCTTATGATAACTTTCAATGGCATCGAACGGCGTCTCGATATCGCACTATTTCTTTACTCGCTCCTTGCGCACTTTCTCAATCAATTCATCCATCGTTCTGATGGTATCTTCGGGTGTGCCACCCATTTTTCCGCTGGTGAGGTATCTACCGTCCACCACTATCGCCGGTACGCCTGTGAGGCTGTAATCCTTGGACATATGTGTTGACCGCGACGCCTGGTTCTGTACGGAGAAAGAGTTGTAGGCATCGATAAATTTCTTCCGGTCTATCCCCTGCTTCGCCATCCAGTCGAACAATACCTCGTCCTTGGTCAAATCGATCTTGTCGCGATGGATGGCCTCGTAGACCTTGTCATGCAGCCGCTCTGTTTCGCCAAGCGCTTCCAGCGCATAGAAGGTTTTTGCGCCGGGAATCCAGTTTGCGCGAAAGATGGCGGGAACGTAACGAAAGTTCACATCTTTAGGCTTCCGCTTCAGCCAGGCTTTGATTCGCGGATGAAGTTCGTAGCAATGCGGGCAACCGTACCAGAAGAATTCTATGACTTCAATCTTGCCATCACTGTCGGTCGGCCGAGGTTGGGGCAGAATAGTGTAATCTGTCCCTTCAACGATTTCGGCGCGAGCGGCTGAAATACCGGTGACACTGATGCCGACCAGAAAGAGGACCGCCGCAAGCAAACGCAATGAACTCATTTTTTTCTCCTGGAAATAGACTGTATATTTATTCGCGCCGAAAGCGAGACTGGAAGTCTCTTTTTTACTGCACCCCTTCATGTGTTTTAATGAGACTGCTCTGCACGCCGCTTTGTTGCAGAGATGCGCGCACCCGGTCGCCATCCGCAGCACTCGAAAAAGGTCCTACGCGTACCCGGTGCCAAGTCCCTTTTTCCGGCAGATTGGCGGCTTGAACCGACGCTTCCACCCCGAGCATGGCGAGTTTCGCTTTCAAGTTATCCGCGTCATCGGCATTCTGGAAAGACCCTGCCTGAAGAAAATACTTATCCTGTGAAGAAGTCCGCTGGGCAGCCTGCTTGATCTGATGCTCCGGCACGGGCTCCCCGGCATCGGGCAGGATTTTATAGAATTCAAAGCGTGGTTTGGCATCGGCAACGCTGGCCGGTTTGGCTTCCGGGCCGGAGGATTGTGCCGGCCTGTCAGTTTGGGTTGCGGCGCTTTTCGCCGCTGCGCTATCCACTACCTTGTCCTGGGATATAAATGGGCTCGGCGCCTGATTGATATACATCCAGGTGCCAATGGCACTGAGAAGGCCCAGCGCATAGCCGATAAGCACCCCCAGGAGAAGCGTACTCTTGCTTTTGGCGGAAATTGAAGAATTAGTGTGGGTTTTATAATCTCGGCTCATGGGAAGCATATTCAATAGGGTGGCTACATTTTAGCCGGCGCGCTTACGCCCAGCAGTTTCAGACCGTTGCTCAATATTTGCCGTATCGCGGCAACCAGCCCTAGCCGGGCCAGCCGTAGCGGAATTTCCGGAACGAGAAAACGGGTAGCATTATAGTAACTGTGAAACTCACCTGCCAGTTCTCTGAGATAGAAGGCGATCAGATGAGGAGAAAGTTCCTTCGCCGCTGCCTCCACCATTTCGGGATAGTCGATCAGCTTCTGCAAAAGAGATAATTCCGCGGGGTCTGTCAGCGGAGACATATCCGCTGTATAAAGCATCGCCGGGTCTTCACCCCATTGCTCCAGCACGCTGCAAACCCTGGCATGGGCATACTGCACGTAATAAACGGGGTTATCGTTGCTTTGCGATTTAGCCAGGTCCAGGTCAAAATCCAGATGCTGGTCGCTTTTACGCAATACGTAAAAAAAGCGTGCGGCGTCGTTTCCCACTTCCTGGCGTAATTCACGCAACGTGACAAATTCTCCCGAACGGGTGGACATGGGCGCTTTTTTTCCGTCGCGGTAGAGCACCGCGAACTGCACCAGCGCAATTTCAAGTTTTCCGGGATCGATAGCCAGCGCTTTCATCGCGCCTTTTACCCGCGGGATATATCCGTGATGGTCGGCCCCCCACACATCGATGACGCGTTCAAAACCGCGTTCGAACTTGTTGAGATGATAAGCGATATCCGAGGCGAAATAAGTAAACTGCCCATTTTCCCGCTGAACCACCCGGTCTTTTTCATCGCCGAAATCGGTTGATCGGAACCACTGGGCGCCATCCTGTTGATATAGATAGCGCCCCTGTTCAAGCAATTGGACCGCATGTGCCACGTCACCGTTATCGAACAACGATTGCTCGGAAAACCATGTATCAAAAGTAACACCGAATTCCATCAAGTCATTGCGGCAGTCGCCCAATTGCTCGGTCAGGACGAAATTGTGAATGTATGCGTAATCCTGCCCCAGCAGTTTTTTGGCTTTGGCAATCAGCCCGTCGAGGTCTGCTTCGGTACCGGTTTCCGTTTCCGCCGAGATACCTTCGAACAGCAAGTCAGGCCGATGCACATACCGCCCCGCATGCGCCTTGTGGATCAGCCGTGCCATATCGCGCACGTACTGGCCCTGGTACGCATTGCCGGGGAAGCGCGTAGTGACCCCGTTCAGCTCCAGATAACGCAGCCAGGTAGAAAGCGCAAGAATATCCATCTGACGTCCGGCATCATTAACATAGTACTCACGCGCGACGGAATACCCGGCCGCCGCCAGCACATTGGCGAGGCTTGCGCCGAATGCCGCACCGCGCCCATGCCCGACGTGCAAGGGTCCGGTCGGATTGGCCGAAACGAATTCCACTTGTACCTTTTTTCCTGCACCCAAATTAATATGGCCGAACTGTTCGCCACTCTCCAGTACATAACGGGGAAACTGCTGCTTGGCGGAAATCGTGAGAAATAAATTAATAAAACCGGCACCTGCGACCTCTATCTTTTCGAGATAAGGTGAAGCGGAAAGCACATTGACGAGCTGCGCGGCGATCTCACGCGGACTTTGGCGCAGCGGCTTGGCCAATTGCATCGCGAGGTTACAGGAGTAATCACCATGGCTCGCCTGGCGGGGGCGCGCAAACTCTATATTCGCATCCAGCGCTGAGGGTCCCATTTCGCTCAGGGGCGTCCGCAGGAGCTCGGCAAAATGGGATTTAAAGTTGGGCTGGACTGGAGGAATCATGACGATAGCGAGAGGTTGGCAGCGGTTATTATAACGACGTTGAGATGAGTTACGCTGCCAGTTTGATAGGCGCAGCGATGGATGAAAGGAGAAAACGCCGCTAATTCGCTGTGGCCGCGCGCTTCAGGCGATTGCGCATGCAACGGATAGCGTAAAATCGGCTATTTACCAGGCAAGCGCCGGATCAATTCGGCATAAATCGGCGTATCGGCGTATCAGGCAGTGAGCCAGGCCACCCCTTTCACCATTGCAATCTGAGGTAGCCTTCTTTTTCAGCGAAATTGAAGCGTATTATATTAGCACCGCGGTTTATCCGTGGCCGCTGAGCGAGCGCCTTGTACGGCCCCACCGCTGAGCTGGATCGCTCCATGCGAAGCCGCCGTTGGCGCGGCGAAAAAATGTGCAGTTCGAACTGGCCCGCACGAATTTCTTTTAGTTCCGGCGCAAATGGCTGGGCTAGCGGTTCGCCCACGAACACACCCTGGCCCGGCCATGCCACGCTCTTCCAGTAAGATTCGATGGCGCTTTCCCCAAGCGCGTAGTGAAACATGGCAACGGCGGGAAAAGGAAACTTCTGCATATGGTTGCATGGCTCGACCACGGTCCCGTAACTGGCGGTGGCGCCCGCTTCCAGCCAGCGCAGGCTGCTCATCTGCATCGAATCGGTAAGCTGGCCACCGGCTGAAGTCAAATGATCAGCCAACGCGCCCGGCAGAAAATCCAGTGTATGGAGTTGCGGCACGCTGGCCAGGCCGGTGAAATAAAAAAGAACATCATGCCGGCCTGAAATTGCTTCGGTTTCCAGGATTTCGATAGGGAAAACACCGGCCAGTTCTTTTGCGGCCAGCTCGAAATAGCTGGCTCGCACACTGCGTGCCTTGTCGGGCGTGATTACCAGGTAGGCATGTCCTTTGGGGAAACTGCGATCAGAGGCGACCCCCCGATCGATCAATGCCTTGACCTGCGCGAAATCCGTGCCGGCCAGCATCATCGCAGGTCGTATATTATGGTCGTTGACAGGATGAAGGCTGGATGAGTTGAAGTATGGGCTGGGTCTGGTAGGACCACATTCGGATGAGCAATAGTGCTCGTCGAAACCAAAGGCCAGCGCCGAGGTCAGCGACATGCAAGCTACCCGGTAGGGAAGTGTCCACGCGACCGCGTAGGCTTGAATATGAGGGGGCGTAGCTTGATCGATTTCCGCCTTCAGTTGCTGAAACTCATCCCTTGAGAGGGTATTCCGTCCGGCCGGAAAGTTCAGATGAATCATGTTGGCTGCCGGGATATGGCGCGCCTTCTGGTAGTAATCACCCACTTCAAGGGATTGGGGATCGCTGTCGTTAATGATGACAGCAAGCTCATCCGGCGCCAGCCCCGTGCGCGGCAGCTCGATTCTCACTTGAGCATGGACAGGCGGTGGCCCGGACATCAGAGCGATCAGCAGGACGGGGAGACAGGTCAGAAACCTCCAGCCTGCAAATCGCGGGTGGGCCAGGCGTCCCGTCGAAGATGCACGTAGAGGCGCCCATTCCCAGGCGAATAACCCCGGCCCTGAAGCCGGGGCCGGCAAACTCCGGTTTTGAGAAACATCCTTATTCCTCAAGCATATAAAATAAGCAGGCTTCATCCTCGTGCATAATAAACGCTCCGCGAAAATGCGTCCACCGTCCCATGCTGCCTCTACATGATCTTCTCTACCAGCGGTTGCCCGGTATTCCCGTTACCAAGCTGCTGATCACCGTCAATCTGCTGGTCTTCGCAGCCATGCTCGTGGGTGGAGCGGGGTTGTGGCATTCGTCCAATAGCGTGCAATTGGCTTGGGGCGCAAATTTTGGCCCGGCTACGCAGGACGGCGAATGGTGGCGCCTGGGTACCGCACTGTTCCTCCATTTTGGCGCTGTCCACCTGACGCTGAATCTCTGGGCGCTCTGGGACGCCGGACAACTCGTTGAACGGATGTACGGGCACGCGCGCTTTGCCTGCATCTATTTCGCCAGTGGCCTGACGGGCAACTTGCTGTCACTCGTTGCCCATAGAGGATTAGCCATCTCCGGCGGTGCTTCAGGCGCCATTTTTGGCCTGTTTGGCGCCCTGCTCATATTTCTCTGGCGCGAGCGCCACAATCTGCATCCGAAGGAATTTCGCTGGTTTTTCTGGGGTGCCGCGGGTTTTGCTCTTGCCAGCCTTGTCCTCGGACTTTTGATTACCGGCATCGACAATGCGGCGCATATCGGCGGCTTTTTTTCCGGAATACTCGGCGGAATCATACTTGCACAGCCTGCCGGTAGAACAGAACGGCGATTCCGCCACATCCGCCTGTTTGCCGGAGCCGCTTTTGCACTTGCAATTGTCATCCTCGTCAACCAGGTTCCCGTGCGCACTTATCGCTGGAGCGAAGAGATGCTGGCGCGCAAGGAGATCGGAGAATTTTTGCGGGACGACGCAGCGATCACGCAGTCCTGGCAGAGCATACTCGATAAGGCCAGGCAAGACGGCATCTCATTCGACGAACTGGCGGGACGTATCGACACATCGGTTGCCGACCGCTATGAAGAAAGCTTTGAGCTGCTCTCCGAGCTCCCGCCCAACCCTGCCCTGCCCTCCGCCGCTACCGTGGAAATACTGCGCCATTATGCCGAGCGCCGCAGGGATGCGTCACGCGCCTTGGCGGAAGGATTGCGCGCCAACAAGCCCGAGCAGATCCGCGACGCCCTGGAAATGGAAAAACAATCGCGGCAACTCACTCAACCTGAAAAAGATGAGCTTTCCAGGCCGAAGCGGGCCGGGCAAGATAAAGACAAAAATACGAACTGAAATGAGCGGGATAACCACTATCGAATCGATACACACGTAGTACCCGGATCAATGTTTTATATGCCTCCATACGGTTTTAGTAGGATGGGTGGAGCGTAGCGCAACCCATCATTTGGTTATTCTCACACCAAAGCTCACACCAAAGTGAAGTGATAGCGCCATGGTCCTGGTCTATGATAATGAAACATGTAAACAGCAAACGATAAGCGTTACCGCACCTGGGCGTGAGGCAGTACCGCGCGCTGCCTGCAACCCGGACTTCAGCCCGCCAGTATGCTTTAATCTCATAAAAAGCTTTTGACATACCTCAAAAAATATTGCACTGTGTGCACTAGTTCTAGTAAAATGTACCCAATATTGATACTAGATGTAGTGGTTTACGGATTTATCGATATCCGCAGCCGCCCGCTTCAGCCAGGGGAAAGGAACCGCTTTCCCAGCATAGATGAGGAGAATCCGACATGCAGCTTGCAACAGATCACATGAACCGTCCGGCAGTAGCGGGGCACGAACTTTCCTTAACCCTTCCCGCCCAGGACACCCGGTATTCCCAATACAAAATCATTCGTCGCAATGGTTCAGTGGCCGCGTTCGAGCCGGCCAAGATTTCCATTGCCATGACAAAAGCATTCATCGCCGTCAATGGCGGCCAGGGTGCGGCTTCCGCCAGGGTACGGGAACTGGTGGCACGGCTGACCGATGACGTAGTGAATGCGTTGATTCGCCGCCAACCTTCGGGCGGGACTTTTCATATCGAAGATATTCAAGACCAGGTGGAACTCGCATTGATGCGCTCCGGGGAACATGATGTGGCGCGCGCTTATGTGCTTTACCGCGAGGATCGCGCGCGAAAGCGGGCGAAACAGAAAGAAATGGGCGTGGTGGAAGCACCAGCCAGCGTTCTGAATGTAATCGAGAACGGCATCAGGACTCCCCTGGATACGGCGCGTCTGCTGACGCTGATCGAGTCCTCCTGCTCAGGTTTGGGCGAGGTGGTGAACCCGGCGCTGATACTGAAAGCCACGTTGAAGGACTTGTACGATGGCGTTCCTCTGGAAGAGGTAAGAAAATCGCTGGTGCTGTCGGCACGCGCGTTGATTGAAAAAGAACCGGCCTACAGCTATGTCACTGCGCGGTTGTTGTTGCATTCCCTCCGTTTCGAAGTGCTGGGCGAAGAAGTCCTGCAACAGGAAATGTCCGATCGTTATACAGCGTATTTTCCTGACTTCATCAAACGCGGCATTGATGCCGAATTGCTGGATGAGCGTCTGGCGCAGTTTGACCTGCCGCGCTTGGCCAAAGCGCTGGATGCCAGCCGCGATCTCAAGTTTGGCTATCTGGGTTTGCAAACTTTGTATGACCGTTATTTCCTGCATATACAGGACAGTCGTATCGAGCTGCCGCAGGTATTTTTCATGCGCGTGGCAATGGGGCTTGCGCTGAACGAAATTGACCGGGAAGGACGCGCGTTGGAGTTCTACCACGTACTCTCGAACTTCGACTTCATGAGCTCCACTCCAACCCTGTTTAATTCAGGGACCCGCCGTTCGCAATTGTCCTCGTGCTACCTCACCACGGTGCCGGATAACCTCGACGGCATTTACGAGGCCATCAAGGAGAATGCCCTGCTCGCCAAGTATGCCGGGGGACTGGGCAATGATTGGACGCCGGTACGGGCGATGGGCTCGCACATCAAGGGTACGAACGGCAAGTCGCAAGGCGTGGTGCCTTTCCTCAAGGTGGTGTCCGACACTGCGGTAGCGGTGAATCAGGGCGGCAAGCGCAAAGGCGCAGTTTGCGCCTACCTGGAATCGTGGCACCTGGATGTCGAGGAGTTTCTGGATTTGCGCAAAAATACCGGCGATGACCGCCGCCGCACTCATGACATGAATACCGCCAACTGGGTTCCCGACCTGTTCATGAAGCGCGTCATGGAGGGCGGGGAGTGGACGCTTTTTTCACCCTCGGACGTGCCCGATCTGCATGAAAAATTCGGCAAGCCGTTCGAGCAGGCTTATCTTGCCTACGAGGAGAAGGCCGCGCGCGGCGAACTCAGCCTGCACAAGAAGATTCCCGCGCAGCAGCTATGGCGCAAAATGCTCAGCATGTTATTTGAAACCGGACACCCATGGATCACTTTCAAGGATGCCTGCAATATTCGCTCGCCGCAAAGCCACATTGGTGTCGTGCATAGCTCCAATCTCTGCACCGAGATAACTCTCAATACCAATGATCACGAAATTGCCGTGTGCAATCTGGGGTCGGTCAATCTGGCGGCACATATTGCCGACGGCGAGCTCGATGCCGTCAAGCTCAAGCGCACCATCAGCACCGCCATGCGCATGCTGGACAATGTAATCGATATCAATTTCTACGCCGTCGCCAAGGCACGGAATGCGAACCTCAAGCATCGCCCGGTGGGACTGGGCATCATGGGCTTCCAGGATTGCCTGCATATGCTGCGCATCCCCTATGCCTCGAATGAGGCCGTGGAATTTGCCGATCGCACAATGGAAGCGGTTGCCTACCACACCTACTGGGCCTCCACCGAATTGGCCGAAGAGCGCGGGCGTTATGCTTCCTATCGCGGCAGCCTGTGGGATCGCGGGATTCTGCCCCAGGATACGCTCGATCTCTTGCGCGAAGAGCGCGGCGGTTACATCGAGGTAGACAGGTCGGCCACGCTCGAATGGGATGCGCTGCGCGAACGTATAAAAGAACATGGGATGCGCAATTCCAACTGCCTTGCAATTGCCCCAACCGCAACCATTTCCAATATTATCGGCGTATCCGCCAGCATCGAGCCGGCCTTCAAGAACCTTTACGTCAAGTCCAATTTATCGGGCGAGTTCACCATGGCGAATGAATTCCTGGTAGACGACCTGAAAAAACTGGGCCTCTGGGACGAAGTCATGATTTCGGACCTGAAGTATTTTGATGGCGCCCTGGGCCAGATAGACCGGGTGCCGGCCGATATTCGCAGACTATATACCACCGCCTTCGAGTTCGATCCGCAGTGGTTGATCGAGGCGGCGGCGAGGCGGCAGAAGTGGATCGACCAGGCACAATCGCTCAATATCTATATGGCGGGGGTATCCGGGAAAAAACTGGATGAGACTTATAAGCTGGCTTGGCTGCGCGGCTTGAAAACCACCTATTATTTGCGTTCGCTCGGTGCGACTTCAGCGGAAAAATCCACGGGCAGAGCAGGCTCCCTGAACGCGGTGCCCATAGAAGGAAACATGCCGATGGGTGCGACGGCAACTGACGTGAGTTATTGCGGCATCGATGATCCCGAGTGCGAGTCATGTCAATAATAATTCGCAAGGAATCGGAAAATAAAGGAGAAGGATATGCTGACATTTGAGGACGATACAGTGCAATCGGGAATGCCAAGAATAAATGGTGCGTCGAGCGACGCAAAAGTACTGACTGCATCCAGGTTGAGCCCGCAAGGTACCGGTTCGAATGGACCTAAAGGGGAGAACAGCGAAAATAATGATAGCCCCGTTGCCGATACTATAAATCGGCGCCTGTCGGTTGAAGACAAGCGCATCATCAATTGCAAGGCGGACGTCAATCAGCTGGTGCCGTTCAAGTACAAGTGGGCATGGGAGAAGTATCTTTCCGCCTGCGCTAACCATTGGATGCCGCAGGAAATCAACATGAGCGCAGATATCGCCTTATGGAAAGACCCCAATGGGCTGACCGAAGATGAGCGTCGCCTGATCAAGCGGAACCTGGGCTTTTTTGTTACCGCTGATTCGCTGGCTGCCAACAATATCGTACTCGGCACCTATCGCCACATCACCAACCCGGAATGCCGCCAGTACCTGTTGCGCCAGGCATTTGAAGAAGCGATCCATACGCATGCTTATCAATACATTGTCGAATCGCTAGGTCTGGACGAAGGGGAAATTTTCAACGCCTATCATGAAGTGGCGTCAATTCGGGAAAAAGACGAGTTCCTGATTCCATTCATCGACACGCTCACCGATCCGGCATTCGAGACCGGCACACCTGAAGCCGATCAGAAGTTGTTGAGGAGCCTGATCGTATTCGCCTGCATCATGGAAGGACTGTTCTTTTACGTGGGTTTCGTACAAATTCTGGCGCTCGGCAGGCAAAACAAAATGACCGGGGCGGCGGAACAGTATCAATATATTCTGCGCGACGAATCCATGCACTGCAATTTCGGCATAGATGTCGTTAACCAGGTCAAAATGGAAAATCCGCATTTATGGACCAAAGCGTTCCGTGATGAAATCAGCGGGCTGATGCAGAAAGCGGTGGAACTGGAGTACCGTTATGCGGAGGATACATTGCCGCGTGGTGTCCTCGGATTGAATGCGCCGATGTTCAAGGAATACTTGCGCTATATCGCCAATCGCCGCTGTCAGCAGATCGGTCTGGATGTCCTCTATCCGGGCGCCAGCAATCCTTTTCCCTGGATGTCGGAAATGATCGACCTGAAAAAGGAAAAAAACTTTTTTGAAACCCGCGTTACAGAGTACCAGACCGGAGGGGCGCTAAGCTGGGACTGAATAGAGAAAACCAATCGGTATGCTTGATTCTTTGTACTACCGGTAATATTGTGAATCGCGTGTAGCGGTAAGTGCAGTAAGTGTGACATGCTGTAAACCCTGAGTAATCTTACCTGGAGGTTGAAATGGCGACGACTACCAAGAAATCCGCGGCAAAGAAACCTGCCGTGACGAAATCCGCAACTGTGAAAAAGCCTGCGACCAGCAAAAAAGCGCTAACTAAAAAAGCAGCGGCGGAGGAGCCAGCCGAGGAAGGCGGGAGCAAAACCGCTGCTTCAATCAAGAAACCTGTAGCAAAAGCAAAAGCGACCGCTTCCACAACGGCCTCGGCCAAGCAAGAAAAAACGGCAGCCCCAAAGCCGGGTAAAAAAACGTCCAAGAAAACAGTCGAGGAACCAGCAGAGAAAAAGACCGAGAAAAAAGCCAA
>JBDSOQ010000147.1:0-7154 GCA_039914755.1 Nitrosospira sp.
GCGTGGTCCTGTCGCCCATCCTGACCCCGGCAGTGGTGCCGTACCCGATAGTCGGCACATCGCCGGGCACAGGAATATATGCCTCATCCTTGTAGCCTTCATGCACTGCGATCCCCACGAGCGTGGAGGCCGCCAGCACCAGTACAGCCATTGCAGACCGGACTTGCGTTGTGGATGGTTTAATCATTTCTCGGCCCTCGGATTTTTACTGCACTCTTTCACGGCACTCTTGCCGATTGCGGCGGATCTCATCTGGCATTTTCCGTAATGCAGTCGAGCTTCGCCTTTATCGTCTCTTTCATATCGCCCGCATCCAGCGTGGCACAGGACGCAATTTCAGATGAGGGTGAGAGTGAGGGTGAAGGCGACGACGCCGATATCCTGGGTTTCGGCTTGCGCGTCTCCGTCCCGTTTCCCAGCTCGGGATGAATGGCGGATGCGGGCTCCTCGGCCATCTGATGCTCCGCGGGCAGTGGCGCCAGCATGGTACATGACGCCAGAAACAGGGCTCCAAGCGGATATCTCATTGCTTCCTCCCGCGTGCCCACTGGTCAATGATCCGGTCGAGTTTCTCGTTGAATTCTTTCATCGTTTCCCGTTGCTCGACCCGTACCGATTTGAGTTCTTCGCTCAGGCGCTCATTGGTTCTTTCCTGATACAGTTCCCCGCGCTTCAAACTTGCGATATCGTTTTGCACCGCGTTGTATGTCGCAACGCCCGACGCGAGCAGACCCGCTACCGCAATAATCCCGCTAAAGGACAATGTAGAGGTGGACGGCCCGCGTCGCCTCTCGATCTTGTGATCGCTATCGTCGTCCGCCATGATCAGGACAGCATCCACAACGATGCGATTACAAGCAGGGCAGCGCCCAACAGCACGGCTGCCGTCCATTTGGATGCCTTCAGTTTATCGAGCAGTTTGTCAGCGCTTGCGTCGACCGCCGCATTTCGCTTTTCCAGTTCTTCCTTGATGATTCTGATGCGCTTGCGCTGAAACATGGTCATGGTGGATTCTCCAAAAAAATAAATTTGAACAAACAGGCAAAGTGGTCCAAGTGATCCGAAGCGGTCAAAGTGGTTCTATACAGGTGAGGAGCAAAAAAAACGCGGCAAAGCCGCGTCATATCCGATGAATCGGATCAACTGAATCTGATCAATTGCGTTACGGGTGAGTTATGCGTCTTCGCCCGCCGGGTAATCCGCGCTCACTACATCGATAGCGGCCTGATAGGCTGCGTCGATGCGTGCCGGCGCCGCCATTTTCATCTGGTTGACTGAAGATGGCACAGGTGTAGCAGGTGGCACAGATGATTGCGACGCAGCGGTGGTCCATCGCTCTATAAATGGCATGAAGTCCGTTATGCTGTCCAAGGCCGTGTTTGCAGCGCTGTCATACTCTCTATGCCCGCTTGTGCCATTCCACTGCACGGCACGTATGCCTGCAGGTAGCGCCGACAAGTCAACCGGCCGGAATATTCCGGCACCTCCGACGACGCCGTCGTCTCGAATAATTGTTATTCGCATACGTTTGCTTGCTCCAATGGTCTGATGTCCGGTTTCCTGTACGCCGATTGCGCCGCCACCAGCAGCACCTGCTGTGTCTGCGCCCCCTGCTTCACCATTTCGTTGCGAAACGATTCGGTGGCCGCCACACCTTTGCGCGATTCATTGGCCGCGTTGATCGTCAGGGTGGGAAGCCATGCGATGGCGCAGCCCCAGGTGCCGCTTTCCTGTCCGGTATTCGTGTCAACGCCGCGAATCTGCACATACCATGGACAACGGTACAGGATCGGTTTCCCGTCTTCGATTTTGAGCTCCTCGCACTTTGCCCCCAGTGGGCAATCGGAAACCCTGGTTTCCATTAGTCTCTACTCGCTATGATCATGTCGATATATTGCACGGCCAGGTTGATAGCTGTGCCAGTAAAAGTGTGATTATGGGATTGACCCCCTCCTGTAGATGTGATGCCGTTAGTGCTGTTTCCAGAGAAACCAGACGAAGCGGAAGAAACAAGAGCTCCTCCTGCCCCACCTCCATATCTCACCTCATGAGTATGCGGCGGTATCTGCGCCTCAGTGAGGGTAGTGGCACTGTTCGATCCGTTAACTGCTTGCGGCGCGAAGGCGCTCGTAAATGTGACTGAACCGCCCGAGTTCCCGCCGAGGCCGCTGACTATCCGTATGGCTTTATTGTCATGTGTGGTTATTTGCGTCCAGCCAACGGGGGCGACGGGCTGAAAAAATGACATGACCGTGCCGGATGGGATAAGCGCGCCAATTGCGGCGGGGATACCCAATGTTGTCCGTGCCGTCGCCGCCTCTGCATCATCCAGCAATGTTCGGGCAAACGGGCTCAGGTCAGCCAATGCTGTCGTGCCCGCTCCCGTGAAATACGGCAACTTGTCGGCGGATGCGGCCAACCCGCCTAGCGCGATGAGATTCGCGTTTGCAAGTGACTCCTGCAGGGCAACGTTGGTCACGCCAGCCAGAAAATAATCGCCGGCCGCCCAGGTTCTTGCGGCGGTGCCGTCCAGCCCACGTCCGCCCACGGAGATCGTTAGGCTATCTGCGCTGCGCGCCTCGACCTTCACGATTTCCCGATTGCCCGAGGCGTCCTTGAAAATGCCATAAAAATAATCGCCGGCACCAAGCACCGGGAAGAGAATCCCTTTCCCGGCCTCAACCGTGAAACTCAACCCCGCTGTCCCGCTTGGGGCGGAACTGACTATAGCCTTGCCGAAATTCGAGAACTTGAGTCCCATGCTTTACCCTTATTATCTGACGGTTGGCTCTATGCCCCTGGCCATGATTCTGGTCTGTAACCGCGCGCGCGTATAACCTCTCGCCACCCGCTGGCCTGCTGCCGCTGTCTTTACCGTGAATTGCTGCTGATGGTATTGAGCGAGTTGGGTGCTTGAGTACGGCTTCTTGGGCGACAGCATCAACCGCACCAGTGCGCCGTGGACAATCGCTTCGCGGTATTCGTTGAATTGCCCATCAACTATTCCCGTGCTGACTGGTGAAGGTTTGAAAGCAACGGTCATAGACAGCGTACCGGGCGCACCAGGTGCCGGCACAAGCGTCAAGGAAGCGGCCCCGGCAAGAATGTATGCCGGAATACCATTCCGCCCGTGCCGGTTTATGCTGCCCATACCCGGTTCACCCGGATACAATGCGATTTCTTCTCCATCCAGTGCCGCATGGATAATTGCATGCACAACCGCATTCACCGGTGGGGTAAAAGCATATTCCGCCGTGCCCGCCGCTACTGAAACATCAGGATGCGTTCCTTGCCAAGCAAGAGATTGCTCGCAAAATGCAATGGCGGATTGGCGCAACGCGCTATCGGCAGCAGCGGATGGGCAACCGGGCACGTCCGGCATCAACAAATCGTAGAAGTCACGCCACAGTTTCATGATTGCGCCTCGGCGCTGAATAGTTGGGCGAACACGGCAGCGCGACCGGAACTGGCGTGTTCGTCGTCAGTCATTTCCGCTCTGGCCGTGACGTAATCCGCTACGGTTTGCACATATGCGGCAGATACTGGAAAGACATCGCTCAACATCCTCTCTCCATCCGGCAGGCTGGCGAACTGCCCCACGAACAAATCAGGCCGGCGCTTGAGAATTTGTAGCACTGCCTGGTTGGCTAATGACAGCAACGTAGCGTCTGAATACCTGGCTTTATCTTCGTCGTTGAGCGGCATGCGCGCCAGATCGATAACCGATTGGTAGGTGAAAGTCATCCGTTATCCTCAGTCGGCCATTTCATGTCTGGAGAACAAGGCGATGACCTTGTGTCGCACCGTTTCTTCGCTCTGGCGCTTGCCCAGCCGTTCGTTATAGTGACGTTCGGCATACTCGATCAGCGCATTCTTATCCATGGCATGGAAGTCGATGACAGGCAGCGGCTCTTCCACCGGTTGTGGCTGCTCAGCGAGCCCGATGCGTTCATTGCTTCCGTTCGCTTCACCGGCAATCTGCCAGGTATCGGTAAAGACAAGCAGGCGTTCGGCCACCTCAGCGGTAACATTACGAACCTGCCCCGGCTGCCAGTTCAATCCGACACCGTTGATGCTGTCTGTCTTAACTGTAGCGGCAATATATTTCAGATGCGGCATGTAATGCTCCATAAAAAAGGCGGCCACCTCGCAGTAGCCGCCCAGAATCACGCCCTTACTCCTTTACTCCCTTGCTGCTGCTTGAGGTCTACTTCACTCCAACTCCATCGCCCTTGACGATTGCCGTTACCTTGCCTGGAGCAAACGACGCCGCCGACGCGGTAAGCGTGATCGTCAGATATACCGGTTTCTCGAATTTGACCGGCTGGAACCCCAGCGAAGCACGCCCGGCATTACGGAGCGCGGTATTGCCGGCGGCCGTGAAGTACGCATCGCTCGCAACGGGACCGTCATCCGGGTTGAGCGGCGCATAACCTGCCTTGAAGGCAATTGCAGGGGTGGCGTTGCTGTCCAGTTTGTCGTTCACGATGTCCACATCGGTTACCTCTATGCCTGCCGGGATAATCATCGGACGGTAGATGTCGCCGGTGACCCCTGCGGCAGGCGCCACTGAACCCCAGGCAACGGCGGTGTTGCCATAACCGCCCATATGCCGGGCTTTGCTGCTCAAATCTACTGCACTAAAAGTAGCCATTCGTAACCCCTTTGTAATAATGATTGAAGCGGTGCCTTCATAAGGCCGGTATCACATGGAGCGTATCGTCGTTCCTGCGGAAACGGGAATCCGGAGTTCTCCTCCAATTATTGGATACAGGTCTACGGCACCGCTTGCGCCAGTCGTGAGCCTGAGTTAGAGCGGTATCGCGGAATCGACCGCGATGACGCCGAAGTCGGTCGGTACTTTGGTGCCGGTGCCATCATCGACCGAAAAGCGCACCTTGCTCTTTCCGCATACTTTTTCGCCCATAACTTCCAGGTTGCTTTCGAAGTTGTACCAGTGCTCTTTCCAGCCGAACTGCATGCCGCTGACCTTGGTCTTGCCATAAGCGACGCCAAGTGCCTGAGCACCGAGCAACAACCCGCGCTCCACGGCGTAACCAGCGGTGAGGCCACCGTTGATGGCCTGGCTGGTTTCGGTAGCAGTCAACGCATTGCCGGCAGTAACGATACTGGTGTTCTCGCCGGGCATGAAACGAATTGCCCGTTCGTTCTTGATCACCAGTATGCCGTTCCACATGCCGACTTCACCGGCAAAAAGCGGATGGCGGGTGTCCAGATAGGCCGAGCGATTCATTGCATTCTGTTGAAATGCGCGTAGCGAACCTTCGGTCAGCAGTACCGAGTACTGGTTCGGTGTGGCAAGGAATATCCACATTTTCGAGGTCTGCGCGGCGCGGTCACCGGGCAGCTTCACCGATTGCAAGGGCTGATCCATGTCGTCCAGGCGCTTGCGCAATACATCCAGATGCGAGAGTTTCAGCATATCGGTGGAGACGATCGAACCAAGCTGTTGGCCGCCCGCAGTCAAATTTGCCCCGTTAACCACGAAATGCCGGTTGTAGGTCGGCGCTTTCACCGGGTTAACCATAATGTCGGCAAATTTGTTGCTGGTCTGCAGCGGGATCGTCCAGTCCGTTCCGGTTTGCGAGCCACGCGCGCCTGCCAGGTGAACCAGCGACTCCTGGGTATCCAGCCGCGGAAAATAGCCGGACAATTGCGCCAGGGCAATTTCACGCAACTGGTGCTTGGTGCGTTGCTGCGACATGCTGCCACCGGCGTCGATCACTTTGCTGGAAAGGTTGATCTTGATTTCCATCGAAGAGAACGACAGGGGATCGCCCTTGCCCTCGCGGTTAACGTCGCCCATCAACGGTTCGCCGCTTACGGTATCGACCAGATCCAGCGAAACAATGTCGCCTGCACTTTTCATCAGGTTGTCGATACGAACAATAGGCATTCCGGGCTCGGTTTGACCCGCAATCTTTTCCATCGCAGCGGATGGCTCCACGGGTCCGGATAGATTTTCGATCGATGAGGCCCCTTTCAGGGTGTTGGCGAAGAGTGCAGCGCTATAATGTTTTACAGCAACCGAGCTTCCACTTGCTACGTTTGTTTCAGCCATTTCATTATTCCTTAATCAAGTTCGGCTCTCAGGGCAGCGGCTTTTTGCGATGGCATTTGCATCAACTTTCGGGCCAGTTCATGCGGGCTCAGGTTGTCGATCTGCTCTCGCTCGGACGCCGGATTTGCACCGCCCTGAATATCCGACAGGGTTGTGGGTTTTCGTACTGGAGCGCTCTCAAGCTTTGCTTTCGCATCGGCTTTCGTTTGCTCGTGACCGGCATGTTTCGTTGGTAAGGAGGCTTCCGGCATGATTGCCCTGACGCGGCGGACGACTTCCTCGAACCGTTCGGAATAAGGTCTTCCCGACCATCGGGTACTGGTTCTCAGAATCTCGTCCTGCTTCAGGGCTTCATCCCAGGCTTGCGGATCGCTACTTTCCCAATGGACGAGGTCAGGCGTATTTTCCTTGGCTTCGGCGACCCGCTCCTGGATACTCAACTGGGCTGCACGGTCGGACTCCTCCTTTTCGCGCTTCAGTTCTTCAAGCGTTTTTTCCAGTTTCTCGCCTTGCTTCCGGCTTCCTTCAAGAACCGCGCTGATCACCTTGTGCAGCTCGGGCATATCGCTCCTGATAAGCTCCAGGTGTTTTTCGATGGCATCGTCCGCCACCGCAGCATTTGTACCTGTCGCGTTATCTTTTTTCTTCAAAAGCGCCCCAAGCTTCTCGGCGACCTTGCTGTTTTCCATCTGCGCGGATTTCAATTGCTCGCGCAGCGCCGAGTTTTCCACACGCAATTCCTTGTGCTTCTCGTAAGGAATGGTCCCCTTGCCGCTCTTGTTCAGAACGACAGGCTCATCTTCACCCATGATGCTGCTTCTGCCACCGGGCGCACCTGTTCCCTCTTCCTGCCTGGGCTCATCTGTTACCGCTTGTTCGCCCAGAATTTCAGCAAGACGGCCTGGTTCGTTCTCCAGCATCTCGATCTGTTCGGGCGTAAGGTTTGCAATTTGCTCATCCGTAAGCTGATCCATTTCCATTACCGTTTCCTCCAACTGCTTGACCCAGTGAGCGGGCTGCCCGTACTGATCTGGGCAGGATTGATAAAACTACGGTATCGCCGTTAGCGCGT
>JBDSOQ010000019.1:0-9778 GCA_039914755.1 Nitrosospira sp.
TGAAGAAGGTTCAGACGATGCCTTTATCTATACCGTAACCGACATTTCCGAAGACAAAGTGGTAGTAGATGGTAATCATCCATTTGCGTGCGTGACACTGCGCTTCGATTGTATGGTTACCGCAGTACGGCCCGCCACCGCAGAGGAACTTGCTCACGGCCATGTTCACGGTGCTCATGGGCACGAACATTGAAAAGAAGTCCGCGAACCCGCAGTAACTAGGACCGGTCTTTTTCTGCGGCTTTTTTCAACGCATAGAGTTCTTCCAGGGCTTGCTTCGGGCTTAGCTCGTCCGGGACGATAGCGCGTAGCAGTTTGAGTACGGAGTGTTCGGGCAGGGTTTGCGGGTTTTCTTTTGCGGTGGCCGATGCTGCTGTGAACAAATCCCGTTGTGGGTGTCTGCCAACCGCTTCTTCCTCAAGTTTCGCCAGATATTTTCTTGCTGTTCTGATCACTTGCTCCGGCACACCGGCCAGCGCAGCCACTTGAAGCCCGTAGCTCTGACTTGCAGCGCCCTCATCGACCGAGTGCAGGAATACAATATGATGCTTGTGTTCCACCGCCCGCAGGTGCACGTTGGCCGCCTGCGCAAACTCCTCCGCAAGCCTCGTCAGTTCAAAATAGTGGGTCGCGAACAATGTGTAACAGCGGTTGTGCTTCAATAGATACGTGGCAATCGCAAAGGCCAGAGCCAAGCCATCGAAAGTAGAAGTTCCCCGTCCTATCTCATCCATCAACACCAGGCTTTGTGCAGTGGCGTTATGCAGGATATTGGCGGCTTCCGTCATTTCCATCATGAAGGTCGAGCGTCCCCCGGCCAGATCATCGGAAGCGCCGATACGGGTAAAGATCTGATCCAGCGGGCCGAAGCGCGCATTTTTTGCCGGAACGTAGCTGCCGCAATGTGCGAGTAACGCAATCAGTGCGACTTGTCGCATATAGGTGGATTTCCCCCCCATGTTAGGGCCGGTAATGACGAGCATTTGCCGTTCGGCATCACCGCAAGCGCCGAGCCGGACATTGTTGGCGATGAAATTTTCCACCTGTTTTTCCACCACCGGATGACGGCCCGCCTCAATTTCAATAACGGCTTCATCGGTGAAGGTCGGCACGATATAGTCCAGGGCTAGCGCGCGTTCGGCGAAGGCGGCTAATACATCCAGTTCGGCAATACTGCGGGCGACCTGCTGCAAGTGACTGATATGCGGCAAAAGCCCTTCCAGCAGCTCATCATATAAAAGCTTTTCCCGTTCCAGCGCGCGGTCCTGCGCGGAGAGCGCCTTTTCTTCAAAAGCCTTAAGCTCTGGCGTAATATAGCGTTCGGCATTCTTCAGCGTCTGCCTTCTGCGGTAGTCATCGGGGATCTTCTCGGTGTGCGCGTGCGTCACTTCGATATAAAAACCGTGCAGCCGGTTGTATTCCACTTTGAGATTTGGAATGCCGGTGCGCGCTTTTTCCCGTGTTTCGAGTTGCAGCAAAAATTCACCGCAATTGTTCTGTATGGCGCGCAACTCATCCAGTTCGGCATCGTAGCCATCCGCGATCACGCCGCCTGTGCGCAGCACAACCTCTGGCTCTTCGCGCAAGGACGCTTCCAGAAGCCCGACAAGCGTCGTATCCGGAGTCATCGATCGCGCCAGCGCGGCAATATGCTTGTCAATGCCGTTCATGACTTCAGCAATAGCGGCGATATCAGCGATAGCCGCAATCGCTTCCGGCAGCCGTTTGAGACTATCGCGCAATCCGGACAAATCCCGTGGACGGGCCGATCTCAGCCCGATGCGGGCGGTGATACGCTCGATGTCGGCGACCCGCTTGAGGCAACCTCGAACGGAAAGGTAGGGTCCTGAGCCCGCTTCGCCGATTAAAAGCGACACGCTATCAAGACGGTTTTGAATCACTGTCCGGTCGCGCAGGGGATGATGCAGCCAGTGCCGCAACAGGCGGCTGCCCATATTGGTCGAGCAGGTATCGAATAGGGATAACAGAGTGGGCGACGCACCGCCAAGTATGGTCTCGGAAATTTCCAGATTGCGGCGAGTGACGGCGTCCATGCGCAAATAGGTGTCGTCCCGCTCCACCCGCAATGCCTTGATATGGGCGATACTGCTGCCTTGCGTGAGGCGGGCGTATTCCAGCAACGCACCGGCCGCGCCCAGCGACGAATGCAGGCCCTCGCAACCGAAACCGGAAAGATCATGGGTTCCCAGTTGGCGAGAGAGGATGCGAACAGCAGCCTCGACGTCGAATTGCCAAAAGGGCAGACGCTTAAGAGACGTTTTGGCTGCATCCGCACCGTTAAGCCCGGCAGGCGTATCCAGCGAATCCGGCAAGAGAATCTCCGCTGGCTTCAGGCGTTCAAGCTCGCTTGCCAGATTATCGAGCGATGTTTCCAATACCCAGAATTGCCCCGCCGCCAGGTTGAGCCATGCCAGCCCCAGCGTTTTTTCATGCACGCACACGGCAAGTAAAATGCTTTCCCGTTTTTCATCCAGCAACGCCGAATCGGTCAGTGTTCCGGGCGTAATAATCCGCATGACCTGGCGTTCTACCGGCCCCTTGGACGTAGCGGGATCGCCGGTCTGTTCACAGATGGCCACCGATTCGCCGAGCTTGATGAGTTTTGCCAGATACTGTTCAGCGGAATGATAAGGCACACCCGCCATCTTGATCGGCTCGCCCGCCGAGGTGCCACGCCGGGTCAGGGTAATGTCGAGCAGCTTGGCCGCTTTTTCCGCATCTTCAAAGAACAGCTCGTAGAAATCCCCCATGCGGTAGAACATCAGCATGTCGGGATGCTGCGCCTTGATGCGCAGGTATTGCTGCATCATGGGGGTGTGGCGGACCAGATTTTCCATCTTTACCTATAGCCCGGCTAACAAAAAAGCTGAATAACTTGAAAATATCAGTCACGTAAGTTTTACTTCTATTGATCCGAATCTTTTTTGTACGCAGAAAACCCTACCTACGCAGCTACTTTTGAGGGATTGTTCTGGCCTGACGTTACTATCTTACGGGAACCAAAATAAGACTCTGACGGTGACTCTCACGGGAGGCAGCAGCCTGCTGAGCGTTCAGTACGGGCCCAAGAACCGGGAACCATTGAAATGGACCATATGAGAAGGTGCATCGGCAACCCATACCTCGGTTTCCCACGAAATAACATTTAAGTATTTGCACATCATCCTCCTATTGGGGAAAGCCGACACATAAACCAGTCCAGCCGTACATTTGCTGAACAAGTGGGCGAGTTCAGCATGCCGCTTGCCGTCAACCGGGCCATGACTGGTCACGGATTCGATTAGCAGGAGCCAATTCCGGACTGTGCAGTAGATCACGACGTCTGGCATTTTGCCATGACCATCCACGATAACTCCCAATGTCGCAAGCAACTCCTGGTCGAAAAACCTCCATTTGTCGCCGGTGTCACCAACATAGACTAACCGACCGCCGGGGACGTACCGGGGCCCAAAATCCTCAATGATGTTCTTAATTAATTGGCTGTGTTCACCGGAAGATAGCTTAATTTCTTGCCCCTCTGAAATCTTGATCGGGATCATCTGCATTTTTCTTGCTTTTGCATACCGTTCGATAAGAGCTTCCCGGTTTTCGAACCACTCTGCCAAGAATTTGGCGTATGCATCGGTGCCATAAGCCCGGAGCACTGACAGGAGGCTTGGTTCAATCTGATAAACTGCGTGCGGGGAATTTACCGCACGGTCGGGCTTGTCGGGGTTGTAGAGGGCTATACCGGCAGCGACCATCTGGTGCATTGACTGGCGACGGAAAGTCTCTCGCGTATTAGGGGCGTATACCCGACGATAGTGGTTTCGGGACCAGTCCATGATCGGGGTGATGCCGATCATTGGTGCCTCGGCTTCATGCCAACGCTTACCGGCAGTCAGGTTCAAAAGGGCGAGCAAGCAAAGGGCAGTGCGTTCATTTTGTTGCTGGCCGGGTAGCCCAAGATCAGTAATGACTCGCAAAGCTTCAAGCAGTCTGGTGCCCTTGGTAACCATATTGTTTTTCTGCTCCCTTAATCATGGCGTCAGTTTCGGATTGACTTGGATTTTTTGTCATTGCTATTCGGCCAAACTCCCGAAGTTGCTCACGGGAGGGATACCGCATGTTCCGAAGGTCTGTGGCGTTAACTTGAGTATGACCCGAGAATACTCGGAAATGATTATCCACGACCGTCGAATTCAGAAAGACTGTCAGGCCGTAAGCTATTTCCCGATCCAACCCACGCTTGCCAAAATGGAAGACATTTAAATGGTTTTCAAACCCGACCAATTCGCACGGCAACGTTTCTGCGTCAAACACAAAGGCAACGACTCGCTTTTTTTCCTCTTTGGATGAGAAGCGCTTGGTCACCACATAGCAACCGGACGGCATCAACCAGCGCCGGGTTTCATCATTGACGAGGATTGCGGAGGGTTTCTTGTGCATTTTTGGGTAGCTCACCACGCCATCCGAAAAATGGTGTGCGTAGAGCAATGGAACAGCGCTATCGCAGAGTGCAGGCCGGCAGTGTTCACGAAGACGGAAATCGATCACCGGCCCCGTGCAGATTTCGATCCCAATCTCGCTCGTGGAGTGGACAAACAGGGGGGAGTGTGTTTCCTCGTCGCCCGTGACCGACGGGATATGTATATAGCGTTCCTTGTCGCTCGGCTTGACGATCCGATCGAAAGGCAAAGTGGCTTCGTGATAGTCAGCCAAGGCCCCATCATGGCTTTCAGAGACGACTACATCACTCTGCATCTTGCCTCGGACAAGCTTGATGATGACATTCTCTTGCAGAACGTCGTCATCCCGGAACGGTCTTTTGCGAGATTCAAAAACGTGGATATGGTCGAGGGCGCACTTGGACAGCATCAGTTCCCGGAAAGACCGGTAGTAGGCACCATTACAAAAAGAGCGGGGAATAATTGCTACGATTTCGCCGCCGTTTTCCATAAGTAGAATCGCCAGAGCCAAAAAAGCGGTGTAGAGATTGACCGTTTCGATACCGAGTTCCCTCAGCAATGCACGGTGCCGGCTGTTGCTATTTATCTTCTTGTAGGGCGGATTCAGTATTGCATGACTGAACCGCGTACCCAATCCAAACTGAATATTATTCGTTGCATCCTCAATGAAATCCGTGCCATGAAGCGTGGCTTTTGCATCCGACAATGAATCGGTAAGATAGTCTCGCAGCATTGGATCAATTTCCCAAGCTTCGATCCGGCTTTTAGGGAAGCGGTCGAGGAATGCTACGGATAGGGAGCCTACTCCAGCGCCTGCATCAAGAATTGTGGCAGGAGTTTGCTGAGAAAACAGGGACGCCATAAAACGCGCGATTGCCCAAGGTGTCATGTACTGCCCGAGAGCTGAGCGGATTATCGGATCAAGCCGGGCAGATACAGCGATCCGAATTTTATCGATGGAATGGTTTTGGTGCATTTGTTAATTATCGCACCCCTTACTCAACTTTTTTCATGGCCTTGGAAAAAGTAACTGCTCGCCAGCGAGAAGACTCCGAGTCATCCGCACTAGCGATTAAAAAAAGACGCCCATCTATTGAAAGGGGATGTAGAAGTAAGTTGCGCCATATTGCCCATTCTCAAGAGTCTGGATGATTGCTCTTGGGCAGACGAAGTTACCAGCGAGCCCGCCATGTATTTGGCGCCTCTGCGCAAGTGTTGCAGACGCTGTGAGCGATGGCTGGCCTACATCCAAATTACTTGTCCTGAGGCACCAGGATTTCGCCGGAGTAATTCGCCTGCTGTTTCCAGAATTCCGGTATGTCTGAATGATAACGGCGCATTATCAAGTTTGCCACCAGCCCGCTCCAGCCGGTTTGATGGGAAGCACCCAAGCCTTGGCCCGTTTCCCCATGAAAATATTCATGAAACAGCAGCAGGTCGCGCCAATGGGGATCGGTTTGATGCGGACTATCGACAGGAAAGGCTGGAATCAGGTCGGATTCGTCGCGGCGGAAGATATCTGCAAGCCGCTCGGCCAGCAAATTGGCGGCGTATTTGAGATTAATCTCGTAGCCGTTCAGGCAGGGTGCCGGAAAAGTGAAGGCATCGCCCAGGTAACGATACATTTTTTCGATAGCCTGAACCAGTAAATAGTTGGTTTGCATCCATATCGGCCCACGCCAGTTGGAATTTCCGCCGAATAGTCCAGAGTCGGATTCACCCGGCACATACCGGATGGCGGCGTTGCCGATACCGGGAATATGGCCCAGATTCCGGTCCGTGGCATGGCGTTTGGAGACGCTGCGCATGCCAAACGGGGAAAGAAACTCCGATTCGTTAAAAATACGCGGCAGCATTTTCACCAGCATGGAAGGGGCCACCACCGACAACAAGTGCTCCCCGCGCTCATTCGTATCTGTCGGGCAGGCGCAGATGATGCTTCCGTCAAACATGCCGCCTTTATGCTCCCAGAGGAGCGCATTGAAGCGGGCACAATTTGCAAGCAGCCGCGCGTCTATCACCTCGCAGGCAAATAGCGGAATGATGCCAACCCAGGAAAACACATCGATACGATGTATGTCGCCATTCGGTTCGACCACGAGATCCTTGAAGAAGCCATCCACATTGTCCCATAGCGATACGCCCGCACCGGTATGACCGGCAATCGTATTGGCAATCGCTAAAAACTGGCTGTAGGACTGAATTGCAATATTTTCATAGGCTGGGTCTTCAACGGCGATTTCCAGTGCCATCACCGTGAGTTGCAGGGAAAACATCGCCATCCAGCCGGTAGCGTCGGCTTGCTTCAACGTATAGCCGGGCGGCAACGGCCGGGAGCGATCGTATACCGAAATGTTGTCCAACCCGAGAAAACCGCCTTCGAACACGTTCATGCCGGTGGTATCCTTGAGGTTGATCCACCAGGTGTGATTCAACAATAGCTTGTGCAGCACGCGTTTGAGAAAAGCAGTATCGCCTTTGCCGCGCTGTACCCGCTCTGCGCGAAATACCTTGAGCGCGCCCATAGCCTGCACTGGGGGGTTCACGTCGCCGAACGCCCATTCGTAGGCCGGAATCTGGCCGTTGGGGTGCAGATAGTTTTCATTCAGCAGCAGTTCGATTTGCTCTTTCGCAAAATCAACATCGACGAGCGCCAGCACTGGGCAATGGAAGGCGAGATCCCAGGCAGCAAACCAGGGAAATTCCCAAGTGTCCGGCATGGAAATAACGTGACTTGCCTTGAGATGGCTCCAATTGTGGTTGCGTCCGTGCTTTCTCGACGGCGATGGGGTGGCTCCGTCGCCTTTCAGCCAGTCGGAAACATCATAGTGAAAGAACTGCTTGTTCCATATCATGCCTGCTAATGCCTGGCGCAGGATGCGCTTATCCTGACCGGTAGCATCAGGTAGTAAGGTCTTGAAAAAAGCATCCGCTTCTGCGCGACGCTGGGCAAAAATCTGCTCCTGGTCCGCGAATGGTTGAGGCAGGGGTGCGGCCGACAGCACCAGGTCGATCATTCCGGTCCTGCCTGGCTCAATAGTGAGTTTGTGCACTGCGCCGAACTTGGTTCCCTGCTGCGCCGGATTTACTGCTGTATTTTCACCATCCACCAGGTAGCGATGAAATGCATCTTTGACATAGGACTCTGCATTGGGCGCGCCCCACAAGCGGGAGCTGTTGCTCTCATTTTCGGTATAAAGGAGGTTGGCGTGCTGTCGCCCGTAGAGATTGTAATTTCCGAGCGCCGGATGCTCAGCCATGACTGCCCAGGCAGCGCCGTCGGGTGCGGGCATGGCGTGCAAGACCGGTTTCACTTCGTCTTTTCCCGACCACGACCAATAATTTCGAAACCAGAGTTGCGGCAACAACCATAGGATAGCTTCGTCTGGTCCGCGATTACTGACGAGTATGCGGATGCGTAACTCGTCGGGAGATGCCTTTGCATAGAATACTTCCACGTCCCAATAGCGTCCGTCGGCGAAAGCGCCACTATCGATCAGACCGAAAGGAGGATCCTTGCGGGAACGGCGAGCGTTTTCATCCACCAGTCGAGCATAGGGGAATGGAGACTGGGGATATTTATAGAGGTAGTGGAGCCAGGAATGTGAAGGCGTCGCATCAAGATAGAAATAGCATTCTTTTACTTCTTCGCCTCGATTGCCCTGGTTGCCGGTAAGGCCGAAAGCGCGCTCTTTGAGAATGGCATCCTTGCCATTCCAGAGCGCCAGTCCGAAACAGAGATGCTGTGCCTCGTCCGAAATTCCGCCGAGACCGTCCTCATTCCAGCGATAGGCACGGGAACGGGATTGGTCGTGATCAAAATATTCCCAGGCGGTGCCGTCCGGACTATAGTCTTCGCGAACCGTGCCCCAGGCGCGCTCGGACAGATAGGGCCCCCACAAGCGCCAAGCTTCTCTACCTTGCCGTTGATTCTCCAGTCGCTGCCGTTCGGCATCCAGTTCCGTGGACATTGGCATTACTCCTCTTCTTTTGCCGTGCTTTCTTTCCCCACCGATCGAGCACGCTCCAGCTTGACCCAGGCTTCCAGCACGCAGGCCACGCTCCATGCCTGTGACGGGGCGCCACGCGACGCATGAGGCGGTTCGCCGTCGAAAATTTCCGATATTGTACCCAGCCCTGCATCCAGCAGGTGATCACGAAAGGGAGCCAAACGGGATTGAGCCATTTCGGCATCGCCCGTGACCCGGTACTCCGCCATCGCATAGTGAGGCAATAGCCAACTCCAGGCTGTACCTTGATGATACGCGGAATCTCGTTCCCATACACCGCCTCCATAGCGGGGACGGTAATCGGGACATTCCGGGGACAATGAGCGTAAACCGTAAGAAGTGAGCAAATGCCGCCTTGTCTCGGCCACTACCCGCGTCTGCGCCCGTGGCGCAAGCGGGGAGTGGTGCAGGGTTACCGCCATGATCTGGTTGGGACGCACGCTTCCGTCATTTCCCTCCGGACCGTCCAGCACATCGTACAAACCCGCGTCCGCCTTCAGAAAACGGGAAAAACCGGTTTGCGCCCGCGCAGCCAGCGTTTTGAAGGCTTGATCCTTCCTTCCCAGCAAGCGGCTGAATTCCGTCATGCACATGAGCGCGTTGAACCATAGCGCGTTGATCTCCACCGGTTTTCCGTGCCGCGGCGTGATCACCCGATCGTTCACCTTGGCATCCATCCAGGTCAGTTGCATGCCGGGTTCGCCCGCACGCAACAGGCCATCCGCAGAGTCGACAATGATACCGTGGCGGGTGCCGCGCACATGCCACTCCACCATTGCCTGGAGTAAAGGATAAATTTCCCGCAGTGCCGCGATGTCATGGCTGGCCGCGATATAGGCGCGCCAGGCCTCGAAGTACCATAGCGCACCATCGACAGTATTGTATTGCGGTAGTCCGCCACTATCCGGGAATGTATTCGGGAGCATGCCCTGATCGATAAAACAGGCAAACGTCATGAGGATGTTCCGGGCGGAAGCATGGCGTCCGGTAACAAGCATCAACCCTGGCAGCGCGATCATCGCATCGCGTCCCCAGTCGCTGAACCAGGGGTAGCCCGCGATAATCGACTCTCCGCGCTTCTGCTTGTTTCCCTCTTGTTCCTTCAATGGCCGCACTATCGGAAAACTGTCTGCGGCCACGACAAGCTGATGGATCCACGGCGGTGCACAGCATAATTCCGGTGTTTGCGCCACGGCGGTTGTCAGCCGCGCGGCATCATAAGCGCGGCGCCGCAACAGCAGGGTATCGCAGTGCGGCGGAGAACCATCCGCCAAGGTCGCGATGAGGCCGCTCCATTTG
>JBDSOQ010000086.1:0-2454 GCA_039914755.1 Nitrosospira sp.
AGTTATTCATACGCCCGACTGAACGAAATTTTCATACGAAATAAAAGACCAGCGAGGGCGCGCGTCAATTTATGAAACATCCGGGCTAGATGTTGGAAGGTTGCCTCGCATCACATTGTGCTTATAGCTCTGGTAGAGCCGGTACAGTAATGCGAACATCGCACCCGGTTTTCCCTCGCCTACCGGTTTACCGTCGAGGTGGGTGATCGGCATGATTTCTTTAGTTGAGGATGTAAGCAAAATTTCCTGGGCGGTACGTATTTCATATTCAGAAATCGCTCTCACTTCATACGGAATTTTTTCGGCCACCGCCAGTTCAAGTACGACGTCATAAGTAATGCCCGGCAGCATCAGATGGTTCTTTGGCGGAGCCAGCAGAATGCCATTTCTTGCTACAAAAATGTTGCTGGCCGCCCCCTCCGTCATAAAACCTTCCCGCAACAGCACCGTTTCCATTGCACCCGCATCCACCGCCATCTGGCGCAGCAATACGTTGGGTAACAGTGAAATTGCCTTGATGTCACAACGTAACCATCGGTTGTCATTGGCTGTGATAGCGGCAACGCCGGCAGCGAGCAATTCCTCCGGCGGCGCCAGCAATGGATTACTCATGATGAACACGGTGGGCATCACCCCTTTTGGAAAGGCATGATCGCGCCTCGCGACACCGCGCGTAACATGCAGGTAGAGGTATTGATCGTCATGTTCATTGCCAGCGATGACTTGCTCCAGCAAGCTACTCCATTCGCTGGCCGAATGGGGGTTTTGCAGCCGAATCCCGTCAAGGCTGTGCTGCAAGCGGAGCAGATGCTCGGTCAGGCGAAAAGCTTTGCGAGAATAAGCAGGAATTACTTCATATACACCGTCGCCAAAAATGAAACCCCTGTCCAGCACAGGAACACGGGCTTCCTCTATAGGCATGAAATCACCGTTCAGATAAATCATGATGAGCCTTGTTCATAAAATCTGCTGCTGAGCGCACTCGTCCAACTCTAATTAAAGATCAACCGTATACTATCCCAGGCGCGGCCAAAAATATTCGCGGAATTCACCGTTTCCAACGCCACCAGCGGATGTTCGGCCACGAGTTTGCCATCGAGCGTAAATTTCGCCCTGCCCACTTTTTGTCCTGCGGTGATAGGAGCCACCAAAGGCTGTTTATATTCCACCCTGGCTTTCAGCTTATCGGCCTGATATCTCGGGAGCGCAAAATAAACATCATACCCGAAACCTGTCTTGAGTTTGTCCTGCGCGCCTTTCCACAGCTGGATGGCAATCACTTCCTTCTCCTTCGGATATAGCCGGATGGTATCGTAGAACTGGAAGCCATGATTCAGCATACGCTGGCTTTCCATGGCGCGCGCACTATCGGAGGCTGTTCCCATCACTACCGAAATCAGTCGCCGCTCGCCACGCCTGGCTGACGTAATAAGGCAATAGCCCGCAGCTTCAGTATGTCCGGTCTTCAGTCCGTCCACGTTGGGATCAAGCCACAGCAGACGGTTACGATTAGCTTGAGTGATTTTGTTGTACGTATATTCACGCAGGGAATAAAGCGGATAGTATTCAGGAAAATCCCTGATCATGGCGGCCGCCAGCAGGGAAAGATCGTAAGCCGTGCTGTAATGCTCGGAATGCGGCAAACCGGTTGAATTGGCGAACCGGGTATTTTTCATGCCCAAACGGCTCGCCTCCTTGTTCATTATCTGTACGAAGGCGCCCTCCGAGCCCGAGACAGCTTCGGCCAACGCTATGCAGGCATCGTTGCCGGATTGAACGATCATGCCGCGCATTAATTCATCAACCGTTACCGTCCTGCTGGGTTCGATAAACATGCGGGAACCCTGCGCGCGCCAGGCGTGCTCCGATACCGCCACGCTCTGCGTCAGGGTGATACGTTTCTGGTGGAGCGCGGCGAAAACCACATACGCTGTCATCAGCTTTGTAAGCGACGCGGGCTCGACACGTTCGTGAACATTCTGGCCGAACAAAGTCTGCCCGCTTTGAAAATCGGTGAGAATATAGGACTTGGCAGCCACCGATAAGGCCTGCGGGGCCGTGGAAAGCTGAGCTTGCTGTGCCGTAGTAGGCAAGGCCAGCACGCACAGCAATAGAGGAAGTAAACGTCTCATTGATAGCGGCAAAAAACGCTATTATATCCCAGCCACATCGATCGCGTTACCGGGGTACGGATTGCCGGCAATTTCGCGGCATTCGGCTCTATTGTTGGCCGCCGCAAATGCTAAAACCGTCGTTCCAACCCAGTTTATATTGGGCATCGGCCGCAAACCGGCTTTTGTCCTTGAATCCGAAACGCGTTTTTTTCGCGGTCTCGCAGCCATCGATATAGCCGTCCTTGAAGGCTGGCGAGTAACCGGTGAGGTTATAGACGGGTCGCGTGGTTGCAGGCATTGGTCCCGGCAGGCGTTCGCCCTGTTCCGTGGCCGCACAGCC
>JBDSOQ010000082.1:0-7284 GCA_039914755.1 Nitrosospira sp.
TCGTTTTCGTTAATAATGCTCATGCGACGAGCTCCTCAGCCTCAACGTAAGTCAATCGCCGCCCATAGCCGGCAAGTCTGGTAAAAAATTCATTCACCGCCGACAACTGCTGATCCGTGCTTTGCAACTGGTTCATGGCATGACGGAACCCGGCAGAACCGACCAAGCCTTTGGTGTACCAGGAGATATGCTTGCGGGCAATGCGCACGCCGGAGTATTCTCCATAGAAATTATATAAATCATGCAGATGCTCGATGAGTACACGGTGAATCTCGGCGACCTCGGGCAACTGCAGATGCTTCCCGGTTGCCAGATAGTGGTTGATCTCGCGGAAGATCCAGGGCCGCCCCTGGGCGGCGCGGCCGATCATGATGGCATCGGCGCCGGTATATTCGAGCACATACCTGGCTTTTTCAGGGGTGGTGATGTCGCCATTGGCGATGACCGGGATTTTCACCGCGGCCTTTACGGCGGCGATAGTGTCATATTCCGCATGGCCGGTGTAGGCGCAAGCACGGGTGCGTCCATGGATGGCCAGCGCCTGAACCCCGGCGCTCTCGGCGATCTTCGCCACCGCGAGCGCGTTTTTGTGCTGAGTGTCCCAACCGGTGCGGATTTTCAGGGTGACGGGTACATTTACCGCGGCGACCACGGCATCGAGGATGCGCCCAACCAGGGGTTGATCCTGCAGCAACGCGGAACCTGCCATGACATTGCAGATTTTCTTGGCGGGGCAGCCCATGTTGATGTCTATGATTTGCGCCCCTTGCGCCACATTGTAGCGGGCAGCTTCAGCCATCATCGCCGGGTCGGCACCCGCAATCTGTACCGAAATCGGGTCCACTTCACCTTCATGATTTGCCCGGCGCCGCGTCTTTTCGGAACCCCACAGCAGCGAATTGCTCGACACCATTTCCGATACCGCCATACCCGCGCCCATGCTCTTGCACAACTGCCGGAAAGGACGATCAGTCACCCCTGCCATGGGTGCGACGATCAGCTTGTTTTTGAGAATGTGAGAACCGATTCGCATGACTTGATTTGACGGCAATGCCGACGGCAAAGCGCACAGAGGAACAAAACAGGTGCAATCTTAACAGGAAATGATCATGACTTCTAAAACCACTGCGCCATCAATGGATAGATGCAGAATTTTACGGGCCCACGATAATTCAGTTATATGCCTCTGTATGGTTTTCAGTAGGATCGACGGAGCGTGGTGCAACTCATCATCCGGTTATTCTCACGCCCTACCAATGCAACATCGCTGATATTCGTTTGTGGTTAATGTGTTGGTTGCGTAGTTTTGATGGGTTGCGCTTCGCTCCACCCATCCTACTCAAACTACACACATGTCAAACTGAGAATGGTGCATAGGCATATTCAGTTAACTGCACCAACTCGCTACAGGTAGCATCTTCGGGTTTATAGTCCGGTTATCCTCTCGCACCGAACATCATACGCCGCGCGACGAATCGCTTGGCTTGCGGCAAACAATCCAGCGCGCTCAGCCCGCTGTTCCGCAGGGCGCCCAGCACGAGATCGTCATTGGAAAAGAGCTTTATCAATGAATCGGTGAATATCCGCCCGACGCTACTATCCGTCCGGCGCTTGTCACGATACCTGGCAAGCATTACCGGCGCGCCTATGTCGGCGGGCGATGCAATAATTTCTCCAGCCAGTTCCCACGCATCGCGCAACCCCAGGTTGAAACCCTGTCCCGCAACCGGGTGCAGAGTTTGTGCCGCGTTGCCGATCAATACCACACGGCAAGCCGTGACGGGCGTGGCATATTTCAATGCGAGGGGAAAACCTGCCCGCTTGCCGGTTTCGATGAATTTGCCGAGACGATCGCCGAAATGGCCATGTAGCCGGGCAAGAAAGGCTGCGTCATCCAGGGCAAGAATTTCCTGGGCCGCTGATGGAGAAACGGTCCACACCAACGCAAAGCGGTCGCCCGAAGGCAGCAGCGCCACCGGACCATCCGGCGTAAAGCGCTCATAAGCGATGTCGTGCTGAGTACGCACGGGGCCGTTGCCGCTGGCGTTCGTCGTTTGCGAAGTTCGTTTTGCGGACCGGCGCAATGGAGCGGCGGAGGGTTTCGCTACCGTGGTGGGCGGCATGCTCCCGGAGCGCTCGGTTTTGACCTGTGCAACGATAGCCCACTGCTGGTAATCATGCACGTGCTGGGTTACGCCTTCGATTTGCGCAGTGAGGCGGCCGCCGTCCGCAACTGCCAACAGCCGCGCCGTTACTTTCTTTGTAACACCATCATGCTGAAATTCGACCTGGCCCAGCCCGGCAGACGTTTCCAGTCGGGTTACCTGTGCCCCTGCCAGGTAGTCGACATTGCAGTTTTGTAACGCCTCATGCATGGCCCGAAACACATCATGGTGACTGACCACGTAACCCAAAGCCGGCACACCGGTTTCGTCGGCGGTCAATACGGCTCGGCCGAACCCGCCTCGACTGGAGACATGAATGGTAAGGATGGGCGTGACTTCCGGCAGCTTGTCCCAGACGCCTAAACGCTGCAGGATGAGCCGGCTGCCATGAGACAACGCCAGCGGACGGGAGTCTTCCGTTTTTGCTGGCATTCCGCGCGCTTCCAGCAACAGCACGGACGTGCCGCTGCCGCGTAGTGCCAGCGCCAAGGCCATCCCTACCGGCCCGCCGCCGATAATGACCAGGTCGTAATCGTAATGATGGGTGTTCATTCTGTTTTAGCCGGAGATTTTAACCTGGATCCGGTAGTTGACCGCTCATTTAATAGATCAGTGTTATGATTAATAACAATATTTCATATTACTTGACGCTCACCTTCCGGGTGAGGACGCTACGGGGGAAAATTGCACGGTTTTTGCGGCTCATGGCTGCTCATGGCGATCATGGCGCTTGTTTTCATTTACCCTGTCAGTGCTTTCCTCGATAATTTCGGCGTCCTCGATGACGACATAGGGTGCTTCCACTGCATCCATCGATTTTCGCAATTTGCGGTGCAGCCACCATAACCTGAATCCAAATCCAACGGCGGCAACCGCAAATAATGCAAGAAATGCGGTAAAAAAGAAAATGCCCAAAACCACCATGACGATCAAAAATGGGGCCAGGAGCAGGTAAGTGAGCCAGCGCTTACCGGGGCTGCCACCCCCGGCACGAAAAACATGCACGGTCTCGTCTTCGGGACCGCCGGCATTTCCCTGCCGGGATATGCGCTTTATGATTATCCGATCGTTTTCGTCCATGATTTCGATTTTTTCCGATCGCGCATCAGTTCTTCAATCTCCGCCACCGTTTTGGGGGCGGCTCCCGTCAATACTTCACACCCGGTCTCCGTCACTGCCACATCGTCTTCGATGCGTATCCCGATATTCCAGAAATGCCGGGGAACATTGTCGGCCGGGCGGACATAACACCCCGGTTCCACTGTCAGGGTCATTCCCGGCTGCAGCGGGCGCCATTCTCCGTTATGCTTGTATTCGCCCACGTCATGCACATCCAACCCCAGCCAGTGGCCGGTGCGGTGCATGTAAAAACGCTTGTAGTCTTCCGATTGGATAACTTCATCTACACTGCCGCGGCACAGGCCGAGATCGATGAAACCTTGAGCCAGCACCTGCAATGCGGCGTTATGCGGGGCATCCCAGGTGTTGCCCGGCCGCACCGCGTTTATCGCTGCCGCCTGTGCGGACAGTACCAATTCGTATAAATCCCGTTGCGCCGGATTGAATTTTCCGTCCACCGGAAAGGTGCGTGTAATGTCGGCGGCGTAGCCGTCCAATTCGCAACCGGCGTCGATCAATAATAAATCGCCGGCCTTCAACCTGGCATTGTTTTCGACATAGTGCAGCACGCAGGCGTTCGCTCCACCCGCGACGATGGACGTATAGGCGGGCGCCTGTGCGCCATGCCGGCGAAACTCATGCAGCAGTTCGGCCTCCACTTCATATTCGCTCATGCCGGGACGCGTGTTCTGCATGGCACGGCGATGAGCGCCACCGGAAATCTCCGCCGCACGGCGCATAACTTGAAGCTCTTCCGCGCTTTTGAAGAGACGCATCTCATCCAGCAGCAGCCGGATGTCACGAATTTCGGCCGGTGCGGCAGTGCCGCTCCGCGACTGTTGCCGCACCCGGTTGACCCAGCCGATCACGCGCGCGTCCCACACCGTGTCGTCGCCCAGCGCGCAAAAAACGGCGGGTTGGTCCGCCAGCAACCGGGGCAGCATTTCGTCCAGCTTGGCGATGGGATATGTTTCGTCAAACTCGAATGCTTCCCGGGCACCCTCGGGCCCGTAACGGAAACCATTCCAGATTTCATATTCGATATTTTTCTCGCGGCAGAACAGGATGCTCTTTGATGCATCCGTACCGGCCCCCGCCACGATCACGAGTACAGCCTCGGGCTCGCCAAAGCCTGTCAGGTAATAAAAATAGCTGTCGAAGCGATAGGGATAATGCGCATCTCTATTTCGCATCCGCTCCGGCGCGGTAGGAATGATGGCAACGCCCTTCCGCATTTGGGATGCCAGACGATGGCGCCGTTCGCTGAAAGCTTGAATGGGGATCATGGATAAAGATTCTTACAGCATTTGCCGGATAAAGCAAAGTATCCCGGTGGTTTTTGGTTGATTTTTGATGGGTTGCGCTTTGCTTCACCCATCCTACGGAAGGGTTAGTCAATGGGTGTGTTTAGCCGGGAATCGATCAGTTGCAGTCGCTCGGGCGTGCCTACGTCTATCCATACGCTTTGGTAATGTTGGCCGCTCACTTTACCCGATGCAATTGCCTGGCGCAGCAGGGGTGCAAGTTTTGCCGGGGAACCCGGCACGATATCGGCGAAGAGCTTCGGCTGGTAGATGCCGATACCGCTGAAGGTAAGGTTATTTTTCCCCGAAAGTGCCACTCTGCCGGAATCGAGAGTGAAGTCGCCCTCGGGATGATGCCGAGGATTATCGACCAGTACCAGATGGGCGAGATCGCCATCCGGGCTGGTTTGCATGTGCCGTAAAACCGGGATGAGGAGGGAAAAATCGATTTCACAATAAATATCCGCATTGACCGCCAGAAACGGTCGTTCTCGATTTTCCCGCTCGTGTCTCAGAAGGGGTAGCGCCTGGGCGATGCCACCCGCGGTTTCCAATGCGACCGGCTCACGCGAATAACGGATGTTTACACCATAGCGGTCGCCATTGCCGAGCGCAGCTTCGATCATGTGCCCCAGATGAGCATGGTTGATGACGATGTCGGCGAAGCCGGCGCGCGCAAGACTTTCCAGTTGATATTCGATCAGCGCCTTATTCCCCACGCGCAGCAGCGGCTTGGGCAATGTATCGGTCAGGGGGCGCATGCGTTCGCCGCGCCCCGCTGCCAGGATCATGGCCTTGAAGGAGACATTTTCAGAAGGTGTAGCCAACTTTCGCTTCCGGCGATTTGGTGACTGCCCATTCGTCCAGCAGCGTCAGCAGCGGATGAAGCTCGCGGTAGCGCTCGCATGCCTTTCGCAAATATTCCTCCACCAAGGGTATATGGGTGAGGTAATCGCTTTTGCCGTCGCGGTAATTCAGGCGCGAGAAGATCCCCAGTACCTTGATATGACGCTGTACGCCCATCCATTCAAAATCGCGATAAAAATCGGCAAAATCACCTGCCACCGGCAGCCCGAGTTTGCGCGCCTGTTCCCAATAGCGGATCAGCCAGTCCAGTATGCGTTCCTCACTCCAGCTTATGTATGCGTCCTTGAAGAGCGACACCAGATCGTAGGTAATGGGTCCGTAGACTGCATCCTGAAAATCGATAATGCCCGGATTGGGGGTGGTCACCATCAGATTGCGCGAATGATAGTCGCGGTGCACAAACACCTTGGGTTGAGCCAGGTTATTCTGGACGATCCGTTGGAAAATGCGGTCCAGTTCCGCTTTTTGAGCCGCTCCGGGCACGATATGCAGATGCGTGCCCAGATACCAGTCCGGGAACAGGTTCAGCTCTCTCTGCAGCAGCGTTTCGTCGTAGTCCGGCAGGACATTCGCGCGACTGGCAAGCTGGATTTTAATGAGCGCAGCCACTGCATCGCGGTATAAGCGATCGGTATTATCCGCTTCGCCATTCAGCGCCTGGAGATAGGTTGTGCTTCCGAGATCGGAAAGCAGCAGGAAACCTTGCGCCAGATCCTGCGCCAGGATTTCCGGCACATGCACGCCTGCCGCGGCGAATAGCCCGGCCACGTGCACAAAAGGTGCGCAATCTTCCTGCGGCGGCGGTGCATCCATTGCGATCAGCGTCCCGTCGCTGAACGTCACACGAAAATAACGGCGGAAACTCGCATCCGCGGAGGCGGGCGCCAATGTGAAGGGTTTACCGGGAAATTGTGTCCCAATCCAGTTTTCCAGAAGGCGAAAACGCTCCATAATAGTTCGCTGATTGCCTATTTTGCCAAAGTATGAGATTTTAGCACGCGTGCGTCACTCCTCACCCGGCCGGGTGAGGGAGCAAAAATTATGGAGATAACCATGGCTAGCCAAAAAGTAGTGGACGAAATCGTAACCAAGGTCAACGAGCTTTTGTCACAGAATCCCATAAAGGATGTGGAAAAGAACATGCGGGTCATGCTTGCGGGATTATTCACCCGCCTCGATCTGGTAACCCGCGAAGAATTCGAGGTGCAGCAGGAAATACTCAAACGCACACGCGAGAAATTGATGGCGCTGGAAACCAGAATCGCCGCACTTGAAACTGTCGCGAAGCCGGATAAGTCGGCAGGGACTCTTGACGTTCCGGTGGAGACACTGAATGATCTGTCGGAGACGGAATAATCAGCTATTCAATATTAAAATGTCGCGTTTTCGGACATCCGGCAAATACTCGATTCCACTGCACTATTCCCATTGATCCTGCTGCTTCTGGTTGAGGATCTTTCTGCATGCCGCTAGCTATTCTCTATAGCCGAGCGATCTCCGGCATGGAAGCGCCACTGGTCACGGTGGAAGTTCACATCGCAAACGGTCTGCCCAGCTTTACCATCGTCGGGCTGCCGGAAGCGGAAGTGAAAGAAAGTAAAGACCGGGTGCGGGCGGCGCTGCAAAACGCGCAGTTCGAATTTCCCGCCCGGCGCATCACCGTCAATCTCGCCCCCGCCGATTTGCCCAAGGAGAGCGGGCGCTTCGATCTGCCCATTGCACTTGGCATACTGGCGGCAACGGGCCAGACCCCTTCGGACAAGCTCGACAGATATGAATGGGCGGGTGAACTCGCCCTGACCGGAGAACTGCGCGCGATCCGCGGCGCA
>JBDSOQ010000229.1:0-6271 GCA_039914755.1 Nitrosospira sp.
TTTGTTAAAGACGCTAAGCAATTCGTAGAGGGGCAACAAATTCTTCTTATAGAGACGCCCGATCGAGACACCTCAAATAGGTCGCACATAGGGGTTGTAAAGGATGTGGATGCCAGACGAAACTTTATCCAGCTAGTAGAACCGCTAACAGCCTCATTTGCTAAATCTTCCACCGCCGTACGTCAGGGCTTCACGGAGGCACGCGGCATAACCAGTTTCTTATCGACGTTTGCGGGCACCGAAACACGAAGCACAAATAACATTTTCTTCGTTGGTAATACATGCTTTCTGCTTTTGTCGATGAATAATTTTTTCAGTTTCGATCCACGAACTCTAAAGACGCGCGGGATCTCCGAAGATGACTTCCATTGGTTCGAAGAGCAGTTGGCTAAGCATCACCGGACTTATAACATCATCGTTGCAACCCATGAGATGCCCAATAGTGGAAAATCTTTGGGCAACTTGCATGATCCCAACGACACTATAGATTTTGACGAAAGTACGAGGAAACGACTAACTGAGCTCATCTTCAAGTACCAAATTTCAGCCTGGATTTCGGGGCACACTCACCCGAATGCGCGCACGGATGTTGTACATTCAACGCAAGCTACTACTCATTTCCTGCTTGTACCATCACTGGGAATGAATCCAGAAGGTCAGGTGTTGACGGTGGAGCTGCATGAAGGGGCAAAATCATTGGACTTTAAGTACTGGTCTACAGATAAGCAGGCGTTTTTTCGGCAAGTGACCGTCCCCCTTAGGCATCAGATAACTTTAACTCAACCGGCGTTTTCCCCTGCTGGATTGTAACGTTGGGTTGGGATCGATCTGGCTTGTTTCGCGTCGTGGTAGACCCGGGGTCGGCACTGGAAATGGCGGAAATTATTCGAAACGCTGCTTACCGAGCAATCAGATCCGGGAACGACAAGTGTTGCAGATCTCGCAGACCTGTTATCGGTATCGCGCGAGGCTGTCAGATGACAATACCCGGATTTCGGATTGGTTGTTGCGGCTGACCTACGTGAATCGCACTTGGGGATTCGGGCTGTGTTTTCCCAATATCAGCTCGAAGCAGTTGCGGCGATGAACACGTCACGCAGACCTTGGGGGTGGAGGTCGGAAGCCCGATTTCCCTCATCTAACGCATCTCCCGCGACGGGGGGGCAACGGCCGGTTGCTTACGAAAAGCTTTATTACCGCGGCAAACTGATCAGGTTTGCTATTCGACTGTCCCGGCGTCCGCGCACGCGGACGTAACCAGGAAAGTCGCTCCAATGGAAACATCAACTATTCTTTGGCTATTCGTGGCCGCCTTCGGCGCGAGCGCGCTTGGCGGCGTGCTCGGCATGGCAAGCGGCATCTTCATCGTGCCGATTCTCACGCTGCTGTTTGGTGTAGACATTCACGTGGCGATCGGTGCGAGTATCGTATCGGTCATCGCCTGTTCATGCGGTAGCGCAGCGCCGTTCTTGAAAGGTCGGCTAACCAATATCCGGCTCGCTATCGTTCTGGAGACGGCCACCACGCTCGGAGCGCTGACCGGCGTGTTCCTGATTGGCATTGTCTCGACTTCCTTCCTCTATGGCTTGTTCGCCTTCATTTTGGCCGTCTCTGCAAAGCAGATGCTTGCGCGACGCCGTGAAGTGATCAATGCAAGCGCGCCCAATGCCGGAAGCTGGGCCACGGTACTGCGCCTGCATTCGAGCTTTCCTGACCATGTGCCAGGTCGGTACGTGTCTTATCAGGTCAGCCGCGTGCCGCTCGGCCTATCCCTGATGTACGGCGCGGGCCTGATCTCGGCGCTGCTCGGCATCGGCTCTGGCGTGCTCAAGATCCCGGCGATGGACACCGCCTTGCGACTGCCCATCAAGGTTTCGTCCGCCACATCCAATTTCATGATCGGCGTGACGGCTGCCGCGAGCGCCGGAGCCTACTTCGTGCGGGGAGACATCGACATCGGCATTGCCGGCCCCGTTGCGCTGGGATCGGTGGTCGGAGCACTCGTCGGAGCGCGCCTCCTGATGGAGCTTCCCGCCGACAAGCTGCGCATCTTCTTTGTCATTGTCCTTGTGCTACTCGCTGTCCAAATGCTCCTGAGCGCCTTGGGCGTGCATGTTCCCGGAAGTCCGGCATGAAGCCCATGACTGACAATGACGAGCGCCACGAACAGATCATCGCGGCGCTGCTCTGGTACGGCACATGGCTTGCCTCGGCCGTCATTGCTGCCGGGATGGCCTTGGGCGCTCTACCGCAATTCGAGGATTCGCTGGGCTTCGGCCTCAGCGGCTACGACATCGTGAAAGCCGGTGTGGCGCTGTTCATTCTTTTACCGGTTGCGCGCGTGGCGCTGATGCTGGCCATCTTCCTGCGCGAGCGTGACTATGTCTACGCGATGATTTCGGCGCTCGTCCTGGCGATCATTGGCACCGGAATTCTGATCGGTCTTTGAAGGTACCCAGGTAAAGAAAAATCGTGACCAGACAAGGCCCGCTTCGGGTCGTTTCCAGACGAGGCCGCAGCTCGTAGGGCGAGGACACCGCCTGTTGATGTCGCAGTAGCACCCCATCTGATACCCACTCGACATGACGATCGGTACCCGACATAGTGAATGATCGCAAGGATTACGACTATGCGGATTACACAAGGTAGGTCGGGCTCCGCCCGACATCGTTCCTTGATCGTCGGGCGGAGCCCGACCTTATCAGTATACCTTTGGCAAGTATCTACAATGTTGACACATCCCGGTTTTGTCGCTATCGTATTAACATTGGCTCAACATAGGAGACCCTCATGCGCGTAATCGTTAAAAAGTGGGGCAATAGTGCATCGGTTCGCATCCCTGCCGGGATCATGGAAGCTGCCCGCTTAAACTTGGAAGATCCGGTGGATATTCGTGAAGAAGATGGTCGCATCGTCATCGAACCGATTCACAAAAATAAATACGACCTTGCTCAGATGCTTGCCGATATAACACCGGAAAATCTGCATGCCGAAGTTGATTTCGGTGCACCGGTCGGCAAAGAGCTTTTGTAATGATTCATCGCTATGTACCTGAGGCTGGCGATATTGTTTGGTTGCACTTCACTCCCCAAGCTGGGCATGAGCAAGCTGGGCACCGTCCGGCACTCGTAGTTAGCCCTTCGTCCTACAACGGTAAAACCGGCCTTATGTTGTGCTGCCCGATGACCACTCAGGTTAAAGGTTACCCTTTCGAGGTTTTTATTTCAGACGACCGTCCCTGTGCTGTGCTGGCCGATCAAATCAAGAGTCTTGATTGGGTTGCGCGTAAGGCAAGCCATAAAGGCAAAGTCTCACCCGGCGAATTAGCTCAGGTTCTGGCAAAAATTGCTGCCCTCATCGACAAACAATAATTCACATCGGAGCAGGATTGGAACGGTTGGCGCTTTAACCCGGCGTTTCATAAATTAACGCACATCCCTCCTCCCCATTAGGGCGCTGCGGGTCACGACGCATGAGATCGCTATGACCTGCTGCACTCTATTCCAACAGATTTGCCAATCCCGATGGATGATGGCGCGTGCCAGTATCTGGAAAACATACTGATGCCCGATGTTTCTCTCTCTTCCACGGATGATACATAGTGAATGATCGCGAGGATTACGACTATGCGGATTGCACAAGGTAGGTCGGGCTCCGCCCGACATCGTTTCTTGATCGTCGGGCGGAGCCCGACCTACGTGTGGATGATGCAAGGATTACAGCGGAGTCTGGCGTTCGGATATCAGCCGTTTACCGACAGGAGGACGCTGGCGCGTTGGGCATTACTCTCGGCATTCTTGAGCATCTTCATGTGCATTTCAAATTGGCGCGAAGCGAGGTCATGCCGACCAGGGCCTCGGTTACATTGACGTTGCTGCCCTCCAGCGCCCCACTGCTGAGCGTGACCTCGACATCCGCTCGGACTCGCCGCCAGCCGAAACAGCCCATCGAGGCCCCGCGCGAGTTAAGCCTCGGGAGGATTGACCAGCTTGATGCGGCCAATTGTCGAGGTGAAGTCTTTTTGTGCCTCTAGGAAAGCTTGAGGTGTAATTTATTTTGTATATGCAGAATTGGCCTTTTTGAGGGGTTGGGCAACAATAGCCATCTTGAATGCCATCACCAATTGCGATACAATGTATCTCATATACAGAGAGGAGGTCGTGATGGCTGCAACCACAATGATTCACGTTCGGGTGAGCGAACAAATAAAGGCGCAAGCAACTGAAACGCTCGCGTCGATGGGGCTTTCTGTCTCTGACGCGGTGCGGGTGTTCCTGACCCGCGTCGTAGCTGACCAGCAATTGCCGTTCACGCTCAAAGCACCGAATAGCGAAACGCGCTCCGCAATGAGCGAAGCTGACGAGATCGTCCAAACTCACCGTGCTCGCTTCGGTACTGCTGCTGAACTGTTTGATGACCTCGAAAAGAACAGCCGCAAGTAAACGAACGTCATTGCTCCGCGCTACTGACTATACCAAATCGTTCTTGAAAGATTGGAAGCAGCTCTCACGCTCGGGCCGGTATGACATGAACCGGCTAAAAGAAGTGATGACGCTCTTAATCGCCAATGAAGGTCCCCTTCGACCGGAATGGCTCGATCATCCTTTGACTGGGCAATGGGACGGCTATCGCGAGTGCCACATTGGTGGTGACTTCTTGCTGATTTATAAGCTTGGTGATACCGGAAAGCATGGTTTGGTAGTGTTTGTCCGCTCGGGAACGCACGCTGAGTTGTTCGAGTAACCAGGCGGCAGAGAACGTCGAGATTGTGGACCATCACTAGTGGAGCAAGATATGAAGAAGCTGACAGAACCTTGGTCAGCCCGGAAAGAATTGACGTATTATTTCACATTGTATAGACTAACGTTTATACATATGAATTCAGGATTAATGATGACCGAAGCCGTTCTTGACATTAAGCAGTGGGGCAATAGTCTTGGTATCCGGCTACCTGCGTCAGTTGCGCGGGAGGCGCATCTGCGCGTTGATCAGCGTGTACGCATTTCAGTGGAAGGCGGACAGGTAGTCATTACCCCGGTTATTGATGCCCCCCTCACCCTGGAACAACGTCTGGCGCGTTTTGACCCGGCCCGGCACGGGGGTGAGATAATGGCCAGTCAGGCTATCGGGGTCGAGCGTTGGTAGCTGCGAAACGGTTATCTCCTGAACACAGCCCCTGGATACCTGATCGGCAGGATATTATCTGGATCGACTGCAACCCGCAAACCGGTAAGGAAATACGGGATGTTCATCCGTTTTTGGTGCTTTCGCCTCGCATTTTTAATGAAAAAACCTCGCTCGTCATCGGATTGCCCATGACAACGGCGGAATACGATGCCGACAACCCCTTTGCTGTGGTAGTCGGGCGAACTAAAGGGTCGAAAGCAGGGCAAACCGAAACGGGGAAAAACAGTTACGTACTCTGCCACCAACCCAAGTCTTTTGATTGGCGTTTAGGTGAGGCCAAACCACACCGGCTCGGGACATTAGCCGACAGCCAGTTTGCACAGGTATGCGAGTGCCTGAACCAGATCATTCAAGTAGGATAGCGATTGCTCAAGAATTAAAATCCGTTGCGGAAAATCGTCAAACGATTTGCTGGATAAGCGTTTGCTCGCTCCCACAGATCGCCAGGACAGGTAAAAGAGCCACATGGTTGCTGAGGTAAATACGCCTACGGATCACCTCCCGGTCTCGGTCATCGTCGTGAATTACAATGCAGGGCAAATCCTGGCAGAGTGCATACATTCGGCATTGCCTCAGGTAAGCGAAGTGCTGGTGGTGGATAATGCTTCTTCAGATTTCAGCCTTGAACTTTGCACGCAACGTTTTCCTGAAGAACCCAAACTCAGGATCATTCGCAACGCTTCGAATCTCGGATTCGCTGCGGCCTGTAACATTGGTGCCGCACAGGCTGCCGCGCCTTATTTGTTATTCCTGAATCCCGATTGCGTTTTGAGCGATGATTCATTGCCGCGCATGGTTCGGGTATTGGAAACGAACCCTTCCGCAGGAATGATCGGCGGACTGTTAATTAACCAGGATGGCACCGAGCAGGCGGGCGGGCGCCGTGCGATTCCAACGCCCTGGCGTTCGTTTGTTCGTGCCTTTGGCTTGTACCGCTTTGAACGCTATTGGCCGCGCCTGTTTTTTGATTTTCATCTGCACAAGCAAGCATTGCCGACTGGACCGCTTGAAGTGGAGGCCGTTTCCGGCGCCCTCATGCTGGTTCGCCGGAAGGCAATTGAAGATGTTGGCCCATGGGATGAGG
>JBDSOQ010000046.1:0-4706 GCA_039914755.1 Nitrosospira sp.
CATGCATCAGGAATACAGGATTTTTCTTGAGAACGCGGTGGTCAACTCCGGTATTGGGAATGTACAGATTGAAGATGGCGGCGGTGGTATAGAATACGGCGATAAGAAGTATGGCAGCTTCCGCGACGGTATTCACACCTGTGTCTATGAGTGGAAAGTCGAGCGTCAAAAACAGGGCGGAGATCGAGGGTGAGATCAGTAGCCCGCCCAGTACCGTGCCTATTATGATCGAGGCAACAGTCAAACCTTCGATCCAGCCATTGGCCACGACCAGTTTTTCGGGGGGCAACAGTTCAGTGAGTATGCCGTATTTAGCGGGAGAGTAAGCCGCGGCGCCAAGCCCGACGACTGCGTAGGCAGTGAGAGCAAAATACTGATGCGACGCCAGAAAAAGCAGGCTGCAACCCACGATCTTGATGCTATTGCTGATGAACATTACCCACCCCTTGGCCATGGAATCGGCAAAAGCGCCAACGAACGGGGCAAGAATCACATAAAACAAAACGAACACAAACTTGAGCATCGGGGTGAGGTAAGCAGGCGCATGCAGTTCTACCAAAAGTGCAATGGCGACGACCAGTAGCGCGTTGTCCGCCAGTGAAGAGAAAAACTGTGCTGCCATGATGGTATAGAATCCGCGTTTCAAGCTTTGCTCTCCTAAAACTTTCTCACCGTAAGGCGAGGAATTATACAATGCGCATCCGGGCAATATCACGAAACCGTTGTGCTATAAAAATGAAACCATCTGATTCAGGATCACTGATGAAATTTTCGTTATCTCCCAAGAAACCCCTGCTTGAATCCAGAATGCTCTCCAGTGGATTTATTCAGAGGTTGCCCTGCTGATGTCACGCCCCATCCAGGCACTGATCGATCTTTCCGCGCTTGAATATAACCTGTCCGTCGTTCGCCGGCACGCCCCCAACTCGCGCGTGATGGCAGTGATCAAGGCTGACGCATACGGCCACGGGTTGCTGCGGGCGGCCGAAGCGCTAGCTCGAGCAGAGGGGTTCGCAATGCTCGAGCTGGACGCGGCCGTGCGGCTGCGCGAGGCGGGTTATCGCCAGACAATTTTGCTACTCGAAGGTTTTTTCGATATAAGCGAACTAGGTTGGATCGAGCAATACCATTTAAGCACCGTAGTCCATCACCGCGAGCAGCTCGCCATGCTGTCGGCATCCAGGCCCCGCGGTAAGCTGGATGTATTTCTGAAGCTCAATACCGGCATGAATCGGCTGGGATTCACGCTTGATGAGTTTCCCGCCGCGCTGGAAACTCTCAAGGCGAATCCAGCCGTGGGCCAGATTACAGCGATGACGCATTTTGCCCGAGCAGACGAGCCCCGCGGAAGCGAGAGCGTCGCCGCGCAGCTACAACGTTTCAATGCCGCCGCCGAAGGGCGGTATCTGCCCCGTTCAATGGCCAACTCCGCTGCTATCCTGCGTTTTCCAGAAACACATGCCGATTGGGTGCGGCCCGGCATCATGCTTTATGGCGCATCTCCATTCGCCGACACTGCGGCTGACGAGTTGGATTTGCACCCGGCAATGACGGTATCGAGCAAGATCATTGCGGTGCAAACGCTTGAGCCGAGGGATGGCGTCGGATATGGTCATACTTATCGTACACATGGGCGAATGCGCGTGGGAATTGTCGCGGGCGGCTACGCGGACGGCTACCCGCGTCATGCGCCTACCGGCACCCCTATACTGGTGAATGGCAGGCGTACCCGCATTGTCGGGCGGGTGTCCATGGATATGCTGCATGTAGATTTGAGCGAAATAGAAAGCGCCGGGGTAGGTACCCCCGTAACGCTCTGGGGAAAGGGAATGCCCGTTGATGAGGTGGCGCACTCAGCCGGTACGGTAGGCTATGAGTTGTTGTGCGCATTGGCGCCGCGCATGCAGATAATAACCTGATTCCGATTTTATCCGGCAGGTGAAAGTGCGGGTTTCTCCTTGAAACTGTTCAAACTGAGCCCGTAAAAAAGGCGGTCAACTGACCGCCTTTTTTATCCAGCAAGCAGGTGAACTTGGGTTATTCGACCTTCGCCTTGGATCGCAAATCGCCGACCGATGCCGCGAACTGGCGTTGCAATACGCGCTGGGCCAGGTTCTGCTTTATTTCTTCGAATGGTGGAACTTTCAGCGGCCGCACGTCGTCCAGCCGTATAACATGCCAGCCGAAAGGGCTTTTCACCGGCTGTTCGGTGAGTTGGCCCTTGGTCAATTTGGTCAAGGCTTCTGCAAAGGGCTGAACGTAGCTTGCAGCGGGACTCCAATCGAGTTCGCCACCCTTATTCTTGCTACCGCTATCCAGGGATTTTTCCTCGGCAATCTTCTCAAGCTTGGTACCTTTTTTGATACGCGCAATAATATCTTTAGCTTCTGCTTCAGTGGCGACTAAAATATGATGCGCCTTGTATTCCTTGTCACCCATCTGGGTTTTGACCGTTTCATATTCTTTGCGCAGCTCTTCATCGCTCACCGGGTGGTTCTTTATGTAATCGACCTGGTAGGCCCTGACCAGAGCTGTTTGCCGCGCCATCTCGAGTTGGGTTACGAAATCCGGGTCTTTGTCGAGCCCCTTCTTTTTCGCTTCCTGAGCTATGACTTCCTCGGTTATGAGGTCCTCGCGCAAGGCTTTTCTGGCTTCAGGAGAATCCGGCTGATCCTGAGCAGCGCGCGCTTTCATTATAAATTCGAGACGCGACTGAGGAATGGCGACTCCGTTCACCTTGGCCATGGTTGACCCAGTTTGAGCCTGAACAGCCGTCACGGCAATCAGTCCGGAAATACCTAGCGCTGTGAGTTGAGAAAATTTAATAAAATACATGGGGCTTCCTTGTCATGGGATCAAAATCAAATTTCTTCGGGAGTATACGCTTTTACACTTAATGCGTGAATATCCTTATGCATCATCTCTTGCAGCGTGGTATAGACCAGGCGATGTCGCGCCAACGTGGATTTGCCGGAAAATTTATGGGAAACAATGGTGAGCAAATAATGCCCGCCACCGCTTTTAGCGCCCTCGTGCCCCGCATGCCTGGCGCTCTCATCCACAATTTCAATTTTTTCCGGTTCAAGAACAGAAAGCTTCTGCCTGATCAATTCGATGGTACTCATCGGTTTATTTAAGGCAAAACCTTTTTGAATGGCTTGACCGTCAATTTGCCATATACGCCGGAAGTGACATATGGATCGGCCTCTGCCCAGGTTCGCGCTGCTTCCAGCGATTCGAATTCGGCCACGATCAGGCTACCGGAAAATCCTGCGGGACCGGGATCGGGGCTATCAATTGCAGGATAGGGTCCGGCCAGGATAAGACGCCCCGCTTCCTGCAATATCTTGATGCGTTCCAGATGTTCCGGACGGGCCGCCAGCCGTTTTTCCAGGCTGTCGGGTATATCTTCCCCGCTTATCGCATAGAGCATCACGCTTCTTTATCCTCGCTGTCCTGTATGTATTTACCCAGCATCACACCTTGTAATAAGACAAAAGCCACCATCAGGCCCATAAACCCGAACAATTTGAAGTTGACCCAGGTATCGGTATCATAATTGAAGGCCACGTAAAGATTCGCTCCGCCCATTAACGCGAAAAATGCGGCCCAACTGGCGTTGAGGCGCCCCCACACGGGGTCTGGCAGCTTGATCTGTTCTTTCATCATGACACGGATCAAGTTCTTCTTGAAAACCAGGGGGGCTAACAGCAGCGCGGCGGCGAAAAACCAGTAAAGTACCGACGGCTTCCACTTGATGAATGTTTCATCTTGTAGAATCAATGTCGCACTGCCGAAAATAACGATGATAACAAGGCTGACCCACAGCATGGTATCCACCTTGCGGTGGCGAAACCAGACCCAGCCGATTTGTGCAAAAGTGGCACCAATGGCAACGGCAGTGGCTGCGTAGATGCCATAAATTTTGAAAGTGACGAAAAACAGGATTACCGGAAAGAGATCAAAAAGAAGCTTCATAATGTCCAACTGGGCCGGCAGGAGCCGTCGAAGAGTAATTATGGCTGCTAGCCACGGAAAAATCTATTCAAATTTCCAGAAAGATGAGTGAATATAGACGCTTGAATTGCGGGAGATTTTAGCCCCGACAGATAATTCTCCGCCCTGGCTTAAAAGGCTGGACGAATGAAGAGTGGTCGAACCGGGTTCCCGCTAAAATGCGCAGCTTGTTTCTCAGCGTTATAAAAACGATATGCCCCACTGATAAAGCGATCGAGTCAGCAATCGAGCGTTTATATATTGTCCGTTCCCCGATCGAGCTTGAGTGATCCGGAATTGATGCAATAGCGCAAACCGGTTGGCTCAGGGCCATCGTCGAATACATGCCCCAGGTGCGCATCGCAGCGAGCACACAATACCTCTGTCCGGTGCATGAAAAAGCTGTCATCTTCCTCGGCTGTGACATTGGCGGGGTCCACGGGTTGCCAGAAAGAAGGCCAACCCGTGCCTGAATCGAACTTGGTATCCGAACTGAATAGCGCCGCGCCGCAACATGCGCAACGGTATACGCCGTTGTCGTGGCAATTCCAGTATTCACCCGTGAAAGCGGGCTCGGTACCGCCCTCGCGACAAACATGGTACTGCTGAGGCGTGAGCTGCTTTTGCCATTCCTGTTCAGACTTGACGATTTTTCGGTCCATGATTCCCTTCAGTCGATAATTTAGCGTCACCTGAAAGGTATCTCAGGG
>JBDSOQ010000141.1:0-6081 GCA_039914755.1 Nitrosospira sp.
GAATCTGCTCCAGGTTGTTTACGTTGAAAGCGGGCAGCCCATAGCCATTTTCCGCTGCATGATCCAAAAGTTGACGCAGTGATACGAGTGCCATTTGAGCCTCCTCCAAGTTAAAATCAGTTTATCGCGTGTCGTAATGATGAGCTGTCAGCAATGAAAGGCAGAAAAAATCATGCCCGCCCGGCGCTCAGGATCCTGGCTTTCGTTCATGCTTCCTGTGTTCTCCTACCTTGACGATCTTCATCGTATTGGTCCCGCCGGCTTTGCCCACCGGCTCGCCGATAGTCATGATAATCAGGTCGCCGTTGCGCACGGCGCCGCGCTTGAGCAATTCGTTTTCGGCATGATTCAGAATAATCTCGGGATCGTTCGAGCCGCCACCGAACTTAACGGGATAGACGCCACGAAATAAAGTCATTTTACGACGGGTGTCCTCTTGGGGGCTCAGCGCAAAGATAGGTACGTTGGAGCTTCTGCGCGACATCAGCAATACCGTTCTACCGCTCTGCGTGAGCGCGGCAATGGCCCGAATTTTCAATCCCCCCGCAGTGAACATCGTCGCGCGCGCAATCGCTTCCTCTATCGTTTCCGGAAGACCGCCCTGAAGTCGGCGGAGTTCGCTGCTCACCAGATACTCTTTTTCTGCCTCGAGACAGACTCTTGCCATGGCAGCGACCGATTCGACGGGATACTGTCCCGCTGCGGACTCCGCCGACAGCATTACCGCATCGGTGCCATCCAGTACCGCATTAGCGACGTCGGACACTTCCGCGCGGGTTGGAATGGGACTATTGATCATGGATTCCATCATCTGCGTAGCGGTCACCACGAGCTTGTTGTTGGCACGCGCCGTGCGGATCATTCGTTTCTGCAAAGCCGGCACCACTGCGTCGCCCACTTCTACCGCGAGATCACCCCGCGCAACCATGATGGCATCGGAGGCTTCCAAAATATCATCCAACGCCAGAATCGCCTCGGAGCGCTCGATCTTTGCCATTAGCAGGCTTTTGCCGCCGGCATCGCGCATCACATCTCGCGCCCAGCGCATATCATCACCGGAGCGCGGGAAGGATACGGCAAGGTAGTCTGCTTTAAGCGCTGCCGCGGTCTTGATGTCTTCTACGTCTTTCGCGGTCAAGGCGGGTGCGCTGAGTCCGCCGCCCTTGCGGTTGATACCCTTGTTATTGGACAGTACTCCGCCCTGTTCAACCACGCAGTACACCCGGCTCCCCTTGACCTCGGAAACACCCAGCACGATGCGGCCATCGTCGAGGATAAGCGTCGATCCCGTTTCCACGTCATTTGGCAGTTCCTTGTAATCCAGACCCACCCGTTCCTGATTACCCAATTCACATTCGGCGTCAAGTATGAATTTATCGCCGATTTTGAGCAGAATATTGCCATTTTCAAATCTGCCTACTCGAATCTTCGGCCCTTGCAAGTCCGCCAGAACACCCACGGCATGACCCGCAGCCCGTGCCAGCGAACGGGCCAATTCGGCGCTTTCTATATGCTCTTCTCTTGTGCCATGCGAAAAATTGATCCGCACCACATCCACCCCGGCATTTATCATTCGCTCGAGTACCTTGGGGTCTCTGGATGCCGGACCCAGCGTTGCTACAATTTTTGTTCTTCGAATCATTTTGAGGTAGGCGTAGCGTAGTAGTACGTTAAATCGTATGAATCACTGCGCTCGCTGTTCAAGTATTTCCACGGCAGGTAGTTTTTTACCTTCCAGAAACTCCAGAAAAGCACCGCCAGCAGTGGAAATGTAGGAAACCTTGTCAAAGATATCGTACTTCTGGATAGCGGCGATGGTGTCGCCACCGCCAGCCAGGGTAAAGGCCTTCGTATGAGCAATGGCCATGGCGATGGTCCTGGTGCCAGCGCCAAATTGATCGAATTCGAATACACCAACCGGCCCGTTCCATACAACAGTGCCGGCTTCCATGATAATGTCTGCCAATTCCTGAGCACTCTTCGGACCGATATCGAAAATCATCTCGTCATCAGCAACTGTATCGGCATCCTTCACCACCGCAGGCTCATTGGCGTCGAATTTCTTTCCGACCACGACGTCTACGGCAATAGGGATGGAAGCATGACGTTTTGCCATTTTATCCATCAGCATTCTGGCGGTAGGAACCAGGTCATCTTCACACAGGGATTTGCCGATATTTTTCCCGGCGGCTTTCAGAAAAGTATTAGCAATGCCGCCGCCAACGACCATTTGATCAACCTTCTCCGAAAGAGATTCCAGCACCGTAAGCTTTGTCGAGACCTTTGAGCCGCCAACGATCGCAACCATAGGGCGTGCCGGGTTCAGAAGCGCCTTGGTGAGTGCGTCCAGTTCTTCCGTCAGCAGAATCCCGGCACACGCAACCGGAGCATATTTGGCGATACCATAAGTCGAAGCTTGAGCACGGTGCGCTGTGCCGAAAGCATCCATCACAAACACGTCGCACAGACGCGCATATTTTTGGGCGGTTTCGTCCGAGTTTTTCTTTTCGCCTTTATTAATGCGGCAGTTTTCCAGAACGACCAGTTCACCTTCGGCAACCTCAAAATTCCTATCTGCCCAATCCCGGATCAAACGCACGGGTTTGCCCAGGCGTGCAGCAATATTGTCGGCGACCGGCTTGAGTGAATTCTCCTCGGACCAGACGCCTTCTTCCGGCCGGCCCAGATGGGATGTCACCATCACTTTGGCGCCCTGCTCCAGGCAGTAGTTAATGGTAGCCATTGAGGCGGTTATTCGCGCATCCGATGTAACTTTGCCGTCCTTTACCGGGACATTGAGGTCGGCGCGGATGAACACGCGCTTGCCTTTGAGATCAAGGTCGGTGACTTTAATGACAGACACTGGGAACTCCAATTTGTGCGGTGGAGGGATCGCTCATGGAAATCCTTTCGATGGGCAATCGAAAGGCAGAGCGGAAGGTCGGGAAGAAGAGCCTGAAAATGACGCATATCCAGAGCTCTTCATTATGCCGCGACTATCTATTTATTTGCCGGCAATGACACGAGCCATCTCCAGAATCTTGCTGGAGTACCCCCACTCGTTATCGTACCAGGAAACCACTTTAATGAAACTGCCATCCAGAGCCATGCCAGCCTCCGCATCAAAAATGGAGGTGCAACTCTCGCCACGGAAGTCGGTGGAAACGACCTTTTCGTCGGTATAGCCGAGTACACCCTTCATGGCGCCTTCCGATGCCTTCTTCATGGCCGCGCAAATCTCTTCGTAGGTCGCGTCATTATTCAGTTCAACGGTGAGATCGACCACCGAGACGTCAGAAGTTGGTACGCGGAAAGCCATACCGGTGAGCTTCGTGTTCAGCTCGGGGATCACCTTGCCGACGGCTTTGGCGGCGCCAGTCGAGGACGGAATAATGTTTTCCAGAATGCCGCGCCCGCCCCGCCAATCCTTGTTGGAAGGACCATCGACAGTCTTCTGAGTGGCGGTAGCGGCATGTACCGTAGTCATCAAACCCCGCTTGATGCCCCAGGTATCGTTCAATACTTTTGCGATAGGGGCAAGACAGTTCGTGGTACATGACGCATTGGAAATGATGGATTGTCCACGATAGGTATTATCGTTAACCCCATATACAAACATGGGCGTGTCGTCTTTGGAAGGGGCCGACATGATAACTTTTTTGGCGCCTGCAGCGATGTGTTTCTGGCAAGTCTCCTTGGTGAGAAACAGGCCTGTGGACTCGATGACCACTTCGGCGCCGACTTCTCCCCATTTCAGCTCAGCCGGGTCCTTGATGGCTGTCAGCCGAATCCGCTTCCCATTGACGATAAGCGTATCGCCGTCAACAGAAACATCTCCCTTGAAGCGGCCATGCACCGAATCATGCTGCAGCATATATGCCAGATAGTCCGGCTCAAGCAGATCATTGATGGCGACGACTTCAATATCGGGAAAATTCTGTACTGCCGCACGGAATACCATCCGCCCAATGCGGCCAAATCCATTGATACCGACCTTGACTGTCATGTTTTATATACTCCTTGGATAAAAAAAGGGGTCAGGCGAAGAAACTTTCTCCGCCTTGTTGTTCGTCACGACCAATTAGAATTAAATAACGCTATTCACCGCTTTTACCACGTTCTCGACGGTGAAACCGAAGTGCTTGAACAGATCGCCCGCGGGAGCGGATTCACCAAATGTATCCATGCCGACCACTGCGCCTTCGAGTCCGACATATTTACGCCAGTAATCGGTAACGCCTGCCTCCACCGCAACGCGGCCCACGCCCTTCGGCAATACGCTGCTCTTGTAGGACGGATCCTGGCGATCAAAAAGATTCGTGCATGGCATCGAGACTACGCGCACGTGGACACCCGTTTCGGCCAACGCCTTTTGTGCCATCATCGCCAATCCCACTTCGGAGCCGGTAGCGATAATGATTGCCCGTGGCTTGCCGTCCGCGGCCTCGGACAGGATATAACCACCCTTGTCGATCAATTTGATCGTGGCAGCATCACGTTTCTGAAATGGCAGATTCTGGCGGCTGAAAATAAGTATGGATGGACCGTTCCTGCGTTCAATCGCGCGCGCCCAGGATACGGTTGATTCAACCGTATCGCATGGCCGCCATACATCCATGTTGGGGATATAACGTAGCGTCGCCGTCTGCTCTACCGGCTGGTGCGTGGGACCATCTTCGCCCAACCCGATCGAATCGTGCGTGTATACGAACAGATTACGAATTTTCATCAGGGCCGCCATGCGGAGCGCATTGCGAGCATATTCCGAAAACATGAGAAAAGTGGCACCGTAGGGGATAATGCCGCCATGCAGCGACAGCCCGTTCATTATTGCGCTCATGCCGAATTCACGAACGCCGTAATAGATATAGTTGCCTCCGGCATCACGGTCGATACCTTTCGAATTCGACCAGAGGGTAAGATTGGATCCAGCCAGATCTGCGGAACCTCCAACCAGCTCGGGCAATTGCGGTGCCAGACCTTCAATGGCGTTCTGCGAAGCCTTACGGCTGGCGATAGTTTCTTCCTTGGCGTTTACGCGCGCGATCAGCGCGTCTACATGTTCACCCCAACCTTCAGGTAACCGACCCGATATCCGCCGTGTAAACTCTGTGGCCTCGGCGGGGTATCTCTCGGCATACTCGGCAAACTTGCGATTCCATGCATCCTCCAGCTTTGCGCCTTTCGCGCGGGCGTCCCACATTTCATAAACATCCTGGGGGATTTCGAATGGCGGATGGTTCCATCCGATATGAGGACGGGCCGCGGCTATTTCCGCGGTCCCCAGTGCGGCGCCGTGAACCTCGTGAGTATCGGCCTTATTGGGGGAACCCATGCCGATCACTGTTTTACAGCAGATCATCGAGGGCCGGTTACCTGCCTGCTTTGCGGCCTCTATGGCGGCTTCTATAGCTACGGGATCGTGACCGTTGACGTTGGGCACCACGTGCCAGCCGTAAGCCTCGAACCGCTTCGGTGTATCATCGGTGAACCAGCCTTCCACATGCCCGTCTATGGAAATGCCGTTATCGTCGTAAAAACAGATCAGCTTGCCCAGTCCCAGCGTACCGGCCAATGAGCAGGCTTCATGAGAGATGCCTTCCATCAGGCAACCGTCGCCCAGAAATACGTAGGTGTGGTGGTTGACAATGTCAAAACCGGGACGGTTGAAATCAGCGGCAAGTATTTTTTCCGCCAGCGCCATGCCTACTGCATTGGTAAGTCCCTGTCCCAGAGGGCCGGTGGTAGTTTCCACCCCGGGTGTGTACCCGTACTCGGGATGCCCCGGGGTTTTGGAGTGAAGCTGGCGGAAGTGCTTGATTTCCTCCATCGGCAGGTCATAGCCGGTGAGGTGCAGCAAGGCGTAAATCAACATCGAGCCGTGCCCGTTGGATAACACGAACCGGTCTCTATCAGCCCATTTGGGATTCGCAGGATTGTGACGCAGATGATGAATCCATAATACCTCAGCTATTTCCGCCATGCCCATGGGCATGCCAGGGTGGCCCGAATTGGCTTTTTGCACAGCATCCATGGCCAATGCACGGATGGCGCTGGTCAGGTCTTTGAACACCGGCGCGT
>JBDSOQ010000177.1:0-6892 GCA_039914755.1 Nitrosospira sp.
TAGGTTTCGTGCAAAAATTTTACGACGCCGATAATCTGGTTATCGGCGCTGCCGCTGGCCAACCGCATGGGCAAAACGCTATTGATCGCCTGCGTCTGGAGGAACAGCCGTCCGGTTGCGCTCTTGCTGCCGTGCGACTGCAATGAAATACCTTGATCGATATCGGTTATCGCACTGCTGACGATCTCATCCAGAAAACGGCTGGTCTGGCGCGCGTTACGCGCTACCTCCGACATTCCTTTCTTGTTATTGTCGAGCTCCTCAAGGATAACCATGGGGATATAAATATCGTGTTCCTGGAAACGGAACAGGCTGGTGGGATCGTGCATCAGCACGTTGCTGTCGAGCACGAACAGCTTGGGATTGGTTCGTAAACGGGTGATTTTGGTAACGGGAGAAGCTGCGGATGAAGCCGGTTTTCTAGGACTCATGACTTTCTCTGCCCAGGTTCTTCACGAACTCCAGTACTTCCTCGACATGGCCATCAATTTTTACTTTTCGCCATTCAGCCCGGAGGATACCGCCTGCATCGATGACAAAGGTGCTTCGCTCTATGCCACGGACCTGCTTGCCATACATATTTTTCATCTTGATGACGTCGAACAGCTTGCAAGCGATTTCGTCGCTGTCACTCAGCAATTCGAAAGGGAATTCCATCTTCGCCTTGAAATTTTCATGCGACTTGATACTGTCTCGCGAGATACCTACAATATCGCAACCGAGTTTCTGAAATTCGCCGTAAGCGTCGCGGAACTGCTGGCCCTCGGTGGTGCATCCCGGCGTGTTGTCTTTCGGATAAAAATAAATTACGAGGTTTTTTCCGGACACCTCGGACAAGCGGAATACCTTATTGCCGGTAGAAGGAAGCTCAAGATCGGGAACGGGTTGATTTAGCATGGAAGAAGGCTCACAGTAAAAAGACTTGTCTGCAGAATTTTTCATTTTGCATGGTAACAAAAAGATGGCATAAAGCAAATGTCGAGGCCGTGAGACTTAGCCCGAATGTTTCATAAATTCGCGTGATGATTGCGCAGGATTTTTTTTTGTAGGGAGATTTTGTGAAAGAGTGGCGTAGTTATTCATACGCCCGACTGAACGAAATTTTCATACGAAACAAAAGACCAGCGAGGGCGCGCGTCAATTTATGAAACATCCGGGTTAGCGCTTCTTCAATACCTGGGCTCGCGTGGCATCTGCCCAGCAATTGGGCGTTTCAAACAAGCGCACCTGCTCCAGCCTCAGGTGGTTGCCATAGGTATCCTGATAGGCCGCATCCAGTATTCGGAATGCGGCGAGCACGAGATTTTCCGCTGTGGGTGGCGTATCCAGCACGACTGTTTTATGGTCTTCCAGAGATTGAAGAAATTGCAATAACTTTACGTCTTCGGAATATACCAGGAATGCGTGATCCCATTTGTCCACCAGCACAGTGTTGGCGATGCGCTTTACCTCGGAATAATCCATTACCATCCCTTGTTCGGCGACGCCCGCCTCAGTGATGATGTCTCCGGACAAGGTGATTTCAATAGCGTATCGATGCCCGTGCAAGTGACGACATTTGCTATTATGGGAAGGTATGCGGTGGCCGGCATCGAATTCCAGCCTGCGTGTAATTAACATTATCCTAAATCCGGTAGTTGACCGCTCATTTAATAGGTTAGTGTTGTGATTAATGACAATATTTCATATTATTTGACGCTCACCTTCCGGGTGAGACCGCTACGGGGTGAATTGCACGGTTTTTGTGGCACATGGCTGCGTTGCAACTCCTTGGAATGGAACGGCGCCCCGAAGCGTCGCCCGAGGGGCCCCGCGCAGCGGGGATCGGGTAGCGCAGGGGATGCCGCGATCGCGTTCCACACGCAAGGGGGCGCCCGCATCCCGCTTCGGGGTCGCACCTTCCTGCGGAAGGCACTGCTCCGCCTGCGCGGTCGCATTCCGCGTCGTTGCGCCTTGCCCTGCACCCAAAAACAGTACACCTCCCCCCGTCCAACTACTGGATTTAGGTTCAAATTGATTATGTCGGTCCCTCTTTCATACACATGGCGCAATCTCGCCGCACGCAAATTAACTACGCTGCTCACCGCGTGCGGAATGGCCCTGGTGGTTTTTGTATTCGCAACGGTGTTGATGCTGGAGGAGGGTCTCAGAAAAGCCATGGTGGAAACAGGGTCTCCCGATAATGTAATAGTTACGCGTCGTTCTGCCGGGACGGAGGTGCAGAGTCTCGTTGAGCGCGACCAGGCCGCCATTGTGGAAAACCAGCCGGAAGTTGCCTACGGCACAGACAGCGCGCGCCTTGCATCGAAGGAAACGATCGTATTGATCGCGCTTGCCAAACGCGACTCCAATAAAGCCTCAAACGTATTGATACGCGGCGTCGGACAAAAGGGGATCGAACTCCGCCCCCAGGTGGAAATCACGGAGGGGCGCATGTTCCTTCCCGGCTCGACGGAAATTATTGCGGGCAAGAATATTGCCGAGCGTTATAAAGGCGCGGGCGTGGGCGAAACGTTGCGCTTCGCGCAACGTGAATGGACCGTGGTCGGCATTATGGATGCAGGTAAAAGCGGTTTTGATTCGGAAATCTGGGGAGACGTGGACCAGTTGATGCAGGCATTTCGCCGACCAGTCTATTCCTCAGTGATACTGAAGCTGAACGACGCGGCAACGTTTCCTCAACTCAAGTCCCGCATTGAAGAAGATCCTCGCCTTACTCTGGAAGCCAAGCGGGAAAGCGTTTTCTATGCCGAGCAATCGCAAGTGCTGGCAAATTTCATCCGCTACCTGGGGATGATGTTGTCGATCATTTTTTCCGCGGGCGCGATCATCGGTGCAATGATCACCATGTACGCCTCGGTTGCCAATCGCGCCACGGAAATCGGTACATTGCGGGCATTGGGGTTTCGCCGCAGAAATATTCTTTCCGCATTTCTTGTGGAAGCATTGATGCTCGGCGCGGCGGGCGGCGTCATCGGTTTGACAATGGCGTCTTTCATGCAGTTCTTTACTATTTCCACCATGAACTGGCAGTCCTTCTCGGAACTGGCGTTCAGCTTTATCCTGAATCTGGAGATTATCCTTAAATCATTTGCGTTCGCCCTGATCATGGGCGTAGTCGGCGGCTTTCTCCCAGCCGTACGCGCCGCACGCCTGAATATCGTGGACTCGCTGCGGGCAGTGTAATCGCAGGTATGAAGTGGGTTTACGTACGCCACTTCATTTCTACTTCATTTCTTATAATCAGTATCCCGCGATAAAGATAAACCTGACCTGTTCCGGCGAGGGCAAAACACATCTTCTGGCGGGGCTTTCCAAATTTGAAAAATTATTTTTGAAGCGCTTCTAGGGTCCCCATGTGGAAGCCCAGCTTTCCTTTGCGCCGCTCCTCAAAGTAGCGTCTCAGGGGTTCGCTAATGACGCGGAAAGCGAGCGTATCCCACGGAATTTCCGTTTCGTGGAAAAGTTTGACATCCAGGCTTTCAATTCCCGGTTTGAAGTCGAGATCCAGCATCCTTGCACGGAACAGCACGTGCACCTGGTTGATATGAGGCAAATTGTAGATGGAATAAAGATCACCCATTTCCACCCGGGCGTTGGCTTCTTCCAAAGTCTCGCGTTCGGCGCCCTGGACCAGGGTCTCGGCATTTTCCATGAAGCCTCCCGGCAACGTCCATAACCCCTGGCGCGGCTCGATGGCGCGGCGGCACAGCAATATCCTGTCCCCCCATTCGGGAATGCTGCCCACCACGATCTTGGGGTTCTGGTAATGAATAATATCGCATGCGGAGCAAACGTAACGCGGCAGCGTATCGCCTTCAGGAATTCGCAATTCCACCAAAGTACCGCAATTACTGCAATATTTCATCGAGATTAGTTTAGCCCGGATGTTTCATAAATTCGCGCGATGATTGCGCTGGATTTTGTTTTGTAGGGAGATTTTGTGAAAGAGTGGCGTAGTTATTCATACGCCCGACTGAACGAAATTTTCATGCGAAACAAAAGACCAGCAAGCGCGCGCGTCAATTTATGAAACATCCGGGTTAGATATATATTATTTAATGCGACTGCTTACACTGCAAGATATATTTTGCGGCCAAACAGGTAACCGTGCAATTCCCGGATTCAGTCTTCGACATGCTTGAAAGTCCAATAGGAGTTGAGGAAATAATTTATCAAGGTGGCGGGTATGATTCCGATGAACTGGTGAACCTGAGGCTGCACGTCGGGAAAGAATAAGGAAAGCGAGACAAAGGTGCCGTAGCTCAAGATTAGCGAAAGGAGAGAGACCGTATTGAATTTAAGACCTTTTATTCTGGTTTTATCCTTGGTGTTGCGATCGCGAAACGTCCAGTAGTTGTTGAAAAGGAAGTTGGATATTATTGATATTTCTATGGAAATAGGTGAAGCAACAAATTTGTTCAAACCTAAGGAAAGTAATAAGGTAAAAAATCCGAGATTAACGGCGACGCCTGCGGCACCGACAGCCAGGAATTTGATGAAGGTTTTTGAACTCTCGAAACGTATCCACCATGCATTGGCAACAAATTCGACGATATCTCGCAACCCCAGTTTTGAGTCGCCATAGCAGCGATCAATAAAATTGACCGGGACTTCAACAATCCTGGCCTTCTCGACCGTCACCGCATGGAGCAGGGCAACCTGGAATGCGTAGCCTTGCACCCCCAGCTTGGCAAAATCGATGCGGCGCAAAACGGACGTGCGGATTGCCCGAAAGCCAGCGGTACAATCACGCACCGAATAAATTCCCGCCAGATAGCGCGCGACGATGTTTCCGAATCGCGAATTCAGACGACGGTATAGCCCCCATTCTTTTGGAATGCTCCCGCCTGGCACGTAGCGGCTGCCGATGACGAAATCAGCGCCACGATCGATTTCAGCCATCAGTCTCGGTACATCTTCCGGCTTATGTGAGAAGTCGGCATCCATCTCAAACACGACTTCCGCGTTTAATTCGTCCATCGCATGCAACATTCCACGAATGTAGGCGACCCCCAAGCCTTTTTTCTCCCCCATAAGCAGATGCAAGTTGGAATGGCCGGCCTGTAATTCGCGAACAAAGTCCGCAGTTCGGTCCGGTGAATTGTCATCCACCACGAGTACATGCATGTCGTGGGTCAGCTTCTCAAACTGATGCTGTAGCGCCTCGATCAGAGGGCCTATATTTTCCCGTTCGTTGTATGTTGGGACAATGATAACAGTCTTCAATGAATCAACTCTCCTAGGCATCTTTGGCTGAGATGTATTATCTTGGAAAATTCCAGTTCTTGTCTTTACAGTAGGGAGTGACTCTCACTATCTCAGCTAAATGTCTTCAATAAACCGGGAGAAGCACACCTTATAGGTATCCAATTCCATCATCTGATTCCTGGGGATTGATTTAACCCGGATGTTTCATAAATTCGCGTGATGATTGCGCAGGATTTTGTTTTGTAGGGAGATTTCGTGAAAAAGTGGCGTAGTTATTCATACGCCCGACTGAACGAAATTTTCATACGAAACAAAAGACCAGCGAGGGCGCACGTCAATTTATGAAACATCCGGGTTAAGAATCAATGCGAATGAATATAGAGGGTAGCAGTATATGCGCAGGTTGCCGAAACCGGATTCTCGCTCCAAAAGGAGTAAATCCACACTCTTAAAATGGATTAGCGCGACTTTGCGGGGCAGGACGCCCCATTGAAAAGCAAGTTGAACTGGACGCCGCTCCCTACGAGCCCGTAAAGCACACCGGGTAAAAGTATCATCCAGGCGGCGAAACCCGGCAATTATCCCATCTATTCTTTCCTGAACGGTGAACTATCGTTCAATTCGTCTAGATAATGACCGACGTCCTGCGCTTCCCGCTCCAGATAACTTCCGATGACCCTGGCGAACTCGGGATGCGCCAGCCAGTGCGCCGACCAGGTGCGGACAGGAAGGAAGCCGCGCGCGAGCTTATGCTCTCCCTGTGCGCCCCCCTCAAACAACTTGATGTCATGTGCGATGCAGTATTCGATGGCCTGATAATAGCAAGTCTCGAAATGCAAACCGGATATAAATTCCTTCGTACCCCAATAGCGGCCGTACAGCGTATGTGCGCTGTGTAAATTGAGGGCGGCGCCGACCGGTTCGTTGTCGCGCAATGCCAGAATCAGGAGCACATTCTCCGGCATGCTTTTGCCAATCCGCATGAAGAATTCCAGATTGAGGTAGGGCATGGAGTGGTGCTCGTCGTAGGTCTTGTTATAACAGTCGATGAAGAAATGCCAGTGATCGTCGCTGATGTCATTTCCCGACAGCCACTGAAAATGGACGCCTGCAGCTTGTACTTTGCGTCTTTCCTGCCGGATTTTTTTACGCTTACCATGACTCATCCCCGCCAGAAACGCCTCGAAATTTTCATATCCTTGTCCGGCCCGGTTCTGCCAGTGAAACTGGATTCCGTGCCGTAAGGTCATGCCCGCCTCTTCCATTTCGCGCGCTTCATATTCCTGCGGAAAAAGACAATGGAATGACGATATTCCCACCCCGCCTCTATCTTTAATCATTTTCATTGCAGCCGAGATAAGCAGGGCACGGTGTTCCGGCGTTTCCGCGAGCAACCTTCGCCCTGTTACCGGGCTGAAAGGTACCGCGCTCAACAGTTTGGGATAATAAGGGTAGCCATAGCGTTGATAAGCATTTGCCCAGGCCCAGTCGAACACATATTCACCGTAGGAGTGGCTTTTCAGGTAAAGCGGCAACGCACCACGCAGGAAGTTTCCCTCCCATAGCGTGACAAACTGCGGTAGCCAGCCCGTTTTTTTTGAGGCACACCCGGTTTCATGCATGGCGGACAAGAACTCGTGCCGCAGAAATGGGTCGTCCCCGGTGAGCGCATTCCATGCCG
>JBDSOQ010000155.1:0-3701 GCA_039914755.1 Nitrosospira sp.
CGCCCAGTTGCGCGATCTCCCGCACGATGGTGGCGGAGATAAACATGTATTGCTCCGATGGCGTCAAAAACATGGTCTCGACACCGGGATAGATACTGCGGTTCATCCCTGCCATCTGAAATTCGTATTCGAAATCGGATACGGCGCGCAGTCCCCGCAAGATGACTCTCGCATTCTGCTGTTGCGCAAATTCCATCAACAGGCCGGAGAATGCGGTCACCTCGACGTTGTGGCAGTCCGCCAGTACCGCACGCGCCATTTCCACGCGCTCATGCTGGGTAAAGAAGGGTTTCTTCCCACTGCTCACCGCCACCGCGACCACCACCCGATTAAACAGGCCCGACGCACGCCGAACCAGATCCTCATGACCTCGTGTAATGGGATCAAACGTACCGGGGTATAGCGCTTTATCCATTCTTTTTTGATTTTAATAGTTGGTAACGCACCTTGCCAGCCTGCCCCTTGCGCCACACCAGCCAATCTGCATCGGCCTCCGGGAGGCTGTCATTCTCTATATAGACGAGCCCGCTACCGACGAGATGCGAATGCAGGCTCGATAATAGCTTGGGTAGCAGACCCAGCCGATAGGGAGGATCAAGAAAAACCAGATCGAACTGGTGTCTATCGAAATCGAGGAATTTTAACGCATCCATCGATATCAGCTCGATTCGTTCTGCTCCCAGCTTCTGCACGTTGATTTTCAGCGTCTTCATTATGCCGGGGTCGGACTCTACCATTACTACGCGCGCCGCCCCCCGCGATGCAGCCTCGAAACTCATCGCCCCGCTGCCTGCAAACAGATCAAGGCAGCGTTTTCCGCTCATATCCTGTCCCAACCAGTTGAATACGGTCTCGCGTACCCGGTCCGGGGTCGGCCTGAGGTCTGCGCAGCTATCAAAGGTAATTATGCGGCTGCGCCATTCGCCGCCTATGATGCGAACTTTGTTTCTCATCATCCGGTTCTGAAAAATAGCCAAACCGTCGCAAGCGCAAATTACCGGTTTCCTATAGAAATTTTCCTATTTTTTATCCTCGGCGCCCACAACCACGGTTACCATTCCCGCTGGATCGATGCGGCGCTGAAAGGCTTCCTTGATCCGGGGAACGGTTACTTTTTCCACTGATTTAACGTAATCATCCAGATAGGTTAGCGGCAGATTGTAGAAACCGATCATTGCCAGGTATCCGATAATTTTCTTGTTGCTGTCTATGCGTAACGGAAAACTGCCGATAATATTCTGCTTGGCTGCGGTAAGCTCTTTTTCCGTCGGCCCGCCGGCGACAAAATCAGCCAGAACTTTGCGCGTCAGCGCGAGCGCTTCCTCCGACTGATCTTTCCTGGTTTGCAAGCCGATTTCGAATGGCCCCTTTTTTCTCAGCGGTGAAAATTGGCTATGAACACTGTAAGCCAATCCACGTTTTTGGCGAATTTCTTCCATCAGTCGCGAAGTGAATGCGCCGCCGCCAAGGATGTGATTACCCACGAGCAGCGGAAAATAATCGGGATCATCGCGGCGGAGTCCCGGATAGGCGATAAGGATATGGCTTTGAGTGGCAGGGTGAGCAATTCTCTTGGTATCTGCAACCGGCGCTGCCACATCCGGCAGGCTATACGCGGACTTTTCTTGCGTTAGCGCTTTCGTCAGCGATTCAGCAATGGCTTCCGCTTCCGCGCGGCTCACGTCTCCCATGATGGACACCACAGCGTCTGGAGCGGAATAGAGAGACAGGTATAGATTCACCAGATCTTCGCGCTGCAGCGCACTCACGCTATCGATTTCACCCGAACCGCGCAGTCCGTACGGGTGGTTGCCGTAGAGCATTTTCATCAACGTGCGGTCGGCTATATTTCCCGGTTTGGTGTCCGCTTCGCTCAATCCCGCAATCGCCCGGGCTTTTTCCCTTTCAATCACTTTCGCGTCGAATTCGGGATGCTGTATGACCCGACGAAATATATCCAGCGCCTGCTCGCGCTCACGCGTACTGCTTAGCGTGCGTAATGTAATGCCCGCGCGATCCTGATCAAAATGACTATTGAGCTGAGCGCCGATATCGGCCAACGCTTTTGCAATCTGATCTTCGCTCAACCCGCCTGCGCCAAGATCCAGCAGATGCAGAGTCATGGCAGCGCGGCCGGATTTTTCGCGGGTATCGGTACTGCTGCCCGCGCTAAAATCGATGCTGATGTCGAGTATCGGTAAATCACGGCTTTCGATGAAATATACCCGTGCACCGGAAGGAGTCTGCCAGTGCTGGATCGGCAGAGCGGCAAAAGCCCATTGGGAAAATGCACCCAAAAACAGGAAAAATATCAAGCGCATCACATGCATCGCGGCCTCTCTAGAAAAGCGCTTTTTGAATTCAAGGCGAGAAATATGAACAGATCAAGGTTTAGCATCAATGCCGCAACCCGGCGGGTGCGGCAGAGGGGGGTTTCTGTTCCAGTGGCTGGGGGTCGAGTACGGCAACTGTCAGACTGTCATCCACTAAATATCTTTTTGCCACTTCACGCACCTGCTCGGCAGTAACAGCTTGCAGCTTTTTCAACATCGTATCCACGTCACGATATGACAACCCGATGCTTTCCAGCTGACCGATCTGCATCGCCTGAGCAAACATCGAGTCGAGCTGAAAGACGTGGCTGGCAACGACCTGCGCCTTGACCCGCGCGAGTTCCTCGGCGGTTACGCCGTCGCGTACAAGTTTTTCCATTTCTCTGCGCAAGGCCGCTTCCAGGTCGGCTACCGTTTTACCTTCACTCGGCGTGCCGTCGATATAAAACATGCCGGGACCGCGCCCGGTTGAGTCGTAGCCTGCACCTGCCGAACTCGCAATGCGCTGTTCGCGCACCAGCTCCTTGTTGAGCCGTGCCGATTCGTTGCCATCCAGCACGCCGGCCAGCATTTCCAGCGCATAAGGCTCCCAGTCGGTGGCGGGATTGCGTAATACCGGCGCGTGATAACTCATCGCGAGGTATGGCAGCCGTGCCGGCGCTTTTACCGTGAGGCGCTTGGTGCCCAGCTGCTTCGGCTCGGTCTGGGGCTTGCGTTTATCCAGAGGCAATAGCGTGCGCGACTTGATCTGCCCATAATACTTTTGCGCCAAAGCAAAGACTTCTCCCGGATTTACGTCACCCACCACGACCAGGATGGCATTATTGGGTGCATACCAGCGGTCGTACCACTCCTGCGCGTCGCCGACATTCATGTTCTCCAGGTCGTTCATCCAGCCTATTACGGGACGCCGGTACGGATGTGATTGAATAGCAGTCGCGGTCATTTTTTCATGCACCAGCGCGCGCGGTTGATCGTCGGTGCGGAGTCGCCGCTCCTCCATCACCACTTCGATTTCCTTGGCGAACTCTTCTTTTGTCAGCACCAGGTTGAGCATCCGGTCGGACTCCAGTTTCATCGCCAGCGGCAGCCTGGACTTATGCAATTGCTGGAAATAGGCGGTGTAATCGCGGCTGGTGAAAGCGTTCTCGCGCCCGCCGGCCGCCGCGATAAGCGTCGAAAATTCGCTGCCGGGAAATTTCTTCGTGCCCTTGAACATCATATGTTCCAACACATGGGCTACGCCGGTAACGCCATTCACTTCATCAATGCTTCCCGCCTTGTACCAGATTTGCGAGATTACCACCGGTGAGCGATGATCTTCCTTGACGACCAGCTTGAGGCCATTGGCGAGCTTGTACTCATGCG
>JBDSOQ010000012.1:0-3649 GCA_039914755.1 Nitrosospira sp.
CGGACTGCGGCAACTCGGCATCGAATATATTCCGTCCTACGGTAATTTTTTGAGTTTCCGGGTGCGGGGAAATATCAAAGCGGTAAATGAGAGTCTTCTGAAACAGGGCGTCATCGTGCGCCCCATCGGTATTTATGAAATGCCGGAGCATCTTCGTGTCACTGTTGGACTCGAATCGGAAAATCTGAGATTTTTGAAGTCCCTTGAGATGGCACTTGACGCAGCCCAGGACGTAGTTCCCGAAGCCGCGTCTGCAACGCTCCTAAAAACGACCCGCGAGGCAGCCGCTGCAATAGAAACCGGAGGATCAGCTTGATCATCGTTATGAATAGTGGCGCCAGCGCCGAGCAGATTGACACAGTGGTAACCAAGATTCGAAGCTTCGGTCTTGACGCAAATGTTTCCCGCGGCACCGAACGCACGGTTATCGGCGCCATCGGCGACGAACGCAAACTCAATCCGGAAATGTTCGATTCCCTGAGCGGTGTCGAATTTTCAATGCACATCCTCAAGCAGTACAAGATCGTTTCGCGCGAATCCCACAAGCACGATTCGATAATAAACGTGGGTGGGGTGCCAATTGGCGGCAACCAAGTGCAGGTGATCGGGGGCCCGTGTTCAGTGGAAACGCAGGAGCAAATGGATCTGGCGGCGCAACAGGTTTCCGCAGCGGGTTGCAAACTGATGCGTGGCGGCGCATTAAGCCGCGCACCAGTCCGTATACGTTTCAGGGAAATGGTGAAGAAGGTCTGAAAATGTTCCGCAAGGCTGCGGATAAGCACAACCTGCGCATCGTTACCGAGCTGATGGATCCACGCATGCTCGACACCTTTCTCAAGTATGACGTGGATGTCATCCAGATCGGTACCCGCAGTATGCAGAATTTCGAGCTTCTGAAAGAAGTGGGACGCATCAATAAGCCGGTGATACTCAAGCGCGGAATGTCCGCGACCGTTTCCGAGTGGCTGATGGCTGCTGAATACATTGCCGCCGGCGGCAATCACAACATTATTTTTTGCGAGCGCGGCATACGCACCTTTGAAACAGCCTACCGCAATGTGATGGATGTAACCTGCATCCCGGTGCTGAAAAAAGAAACTCATTTGCCTGTGATTGTCGATCCTTCTCATGCCGGGGGCAAAACCTGGATGGTGCCCGCACTTGCACGCGCGGCCATCGCTGCGGGGGCTGACGGCCTATTGGTGGAAATGCACCCCAATCCATGCGAAGCCTGGTGTGATGCGGACCAGGCGTTGAATCCGCAGGAATTCCACGCCCTCATGGGCTCACTGAAAGGAATAGCGGAAGTAATCGGACGAAGTTTGTAGTTCAAGTCAGTTCCGATAAAAGTCGCTTCTTATTATGACAAACGTCGTGATCAACAAACTGGTGATTATCGGCGTTGGCCTGATCGGCGGTTCTTTTGCGCTGGCGTTACGTAAAGCAGGGTTGGCCGGACATATCGTCGGTGTGGGTCGTAGCCGGGAAAACATGGCGCGTGCCCTCAAGCGGGGATTGATAGACGAGATTGCCAGGGACCTTCCATCAGCATTGAAGCGTGCGGATATCGTATTCCTTGCCGTACCTGTCGGTCAGACCGGCGAAATCATGGCGAAGATTTCCCCATACCTCGAACCTGACTCAATAGTGACCGATGCCGGCAGCACCAAACAGGATGTCATCGCGGCGGCACGCTCTCATCTGACTGAAAACTTCCAAAATTTCGTTCCAGGACATCCCATTGCGGGAGCGGAACAAAGTGGCGCGAACGCTGCGCGCGCCGACCTGTTCCGTGCGAAAAACGTGGTATTGACGCCTCTGGAAGAAACCAGCAGCAACGCGGTAAATCGGGTAAAAGAATTATGGCAGGCTTGTGGCGCACAAGTCTCTCTAATGAGTGCGAGCCAGCACGACAAGATTCTTGCTACGGTAAGCCACCTTCCCCACGTGTTGGCATTCGCGCTAATGAATCATGTCTATCGCGCTGGCCATGGGCCGGAGGGAACACCGAGCCCGAATGATCCGCTACACTTTGCCGGTACCGGGTTTCGCGATTTTACCCGCATCGCCGGGAGCTCCCCCGAGATGTGGCGCGATATATGCCTCGGCAATCGCGAAGCCCTGGTCGATCAAATCGACGCTTATCAGCGTGAACTGGCTGCCTTACGCGAAACGCTGGCGCGCGACGATGGTGACGCACTCGAAAAGGCTTTCGCCAGTGCACGTTAAGCGCGGCAACAATGGTTGAAAAATACGCCCTGAATCCGGTATATCATACGAAATGTGTGAGCTTATACCGTATGAAATAACTGGAGAGGATAAATGATGACCTTGAAAGAAAAGCTGGACGACTTGAACAATATGATCCTGAAGGGCCAAATCCTGGAATCCATGGACAAATATTACCACCCGGATTGCGTCGTTGTGGAAAAGAACGACGTAGTGGCAACAGGGTTACAAGAAGCCAAAAACCGGGAAGCGGAAATTTTCAAGGGCGTCGAAGCGTGGCTCAAATCAGAGATTATAGCGACCGCCGTGGGTGAAAACGTCACGATGACCGAATGGCACTATGAATACAAGCACCGGGATTTCGGACATAAAAAATTCGATCAGGTAGCTGTTCAGCACTGGAAAGATGAAAAGATCATTCGCGACCGGTTCTACGCCCTTTACTGAGGGGGTAGTTCAGCAGTTCAGGTTGCCTGCTCTTTCGTAATTCATAAAGTGCTCTGGTGTTTAGCGAATAATGCCTCGACCGCGAACGGAAAGAAAATCAAGAAAATTTCGGACTTCCGGCGCCACGAGAGTTAACGGCTTGATCAGCGCCTCTGCTTCTCTCAGAGAAAGGCCGGATCGATAAACCAGCTTATACGCATGCTTCAATGCATGGATGGCTTCCGCCGAAACACCTTTGCGCTTGAGCTCCCTCAGGTTGAGGCCATGGGGCTTGGCTGTATTGCCCGCCGCTAATACATAAGGAGGCAGGTCTTGAGTGAGTATGGTGCCCAGGGCGGTAAAGCTATGGGCACCGATACGAACAAACTGGTGGACGGCGGTGAATCCCCCCAGGCCTGCGTAATCCCCCACCTGTACATGCCCTGCCAATGAGGCGTTGTTAACGAATGTAGTAAAATTACCCACCTGACAATCATGCGCCAGATGAACATAGGCCATCATGAAGTTATCATGCCCCAGGCGGGTTATGCCCGCGCCATGGCTAGTGCCTCGGTTAAAGGTGCAGAACTCGCGGATTGTATTGCGATCGCCTATTTCCAGCCTGGTCGATTCCCCGTTGTATTTCTTGTCCTGCGGTTCATCGCCCAGCGAACAAAACTGGAAAACGCGATTGTCGCAGCCGATGCGTGTATGACCTTTGATAACGACGTGTGGCCCGATCCGGGTATTGTCGCCAATATCCACGTGCTCGCCGATGATTGAATAAGCCCCGATGGCAACACCCGAGCCAAGACGGGCGCCTGGATGAACGATCGCTGCCGGGTGAATAAGATTTTCCTTCATGTGCTCGGAGATGGAAACTAAAAGCTCATATATATATAAATATGTATATATATATACATAGCTGACTGATCGTTTACTTCAGCCAGACAGTAGCTAGCCCGGATGTTTCATAAATTGACGCGCGCCCTTG
>JBDSOQ010000214.1:0-17091 GCA_039914755.1 Nitrosospira sp.
ACCTTCCGGGGTGAGGGGCGCTACGTGGTGAATTGCACAGTTTTTGCGGCACATGGCTGCGTTGCAACTTCTTGGAATGGAACGACCATTCCGCGTCGTTGCGCCTTGCCCTGCACCCCAAAAACCGTACACTTCACCCCGTCCAACTACCGGATTTAGGTTCAAGCGCTGTGCTGTTTCCATACCAGATCCAGCTCCCGCGCGGCTTTTACGTCGTCCAGCCTGCGCACGGGAGTTGTATGAGGCGCGTTTTTTACCAAGTCCGGCTGAGTGTGCGCTTCTTCCAGGATTTCTTTCATGGCTGCAACAAATGCATCGAGCGTTTCCTTGGATTCAGTTTCAGCCGGTTCGATCAGCATGCATTCCGGCACCAGGAGCGGAAAGTAGATGGTAGGGGCATGGTAACCCTTGTCCAGCAGTCGCTTGGCTACGTTCATCGCAGTTACACCGGTGCTTTCCTTCAAGTCTTTCAATGTGACAATAAACTCGTGGCTGGCTCGGCGGTTTGGATAGGCAATCTCGAAACCTGCCTTGCTCAGTTCCGCCATCAGATAATTGGCATTAAGCGCAGCGAACTCAGCCACGCGATGCATTCCTTCCGCGCCGAGCAGACGCACGTAGATATAGGCCCGGAGCAGCACGCCCGCGTTGCCCATATGAGCCGAAAGCCTGCCGATGGATTGCGGTATCTCCTTTTCCGTGAGCCAGCGATAAAGCCCATTCTCGAGCGCTACCACCGGTACGGGCATGAATGGCAATAGCCGGGGGGCAACGCCGACGGGCGCTGACCCGGGGCCGCCGCCGCCGTGGGGTGTCGAAAAAGTCTTGTGCAAATTGATGTGAATGACGTCGAAGCCCATATCGCCGGGCTTCACCTTGCCGAGTATGGCGTTCAGGTTTGCGCCATCGTAATATAGCAAGCCACCCACCTGTTGGACGATTTTGCTCATCTCAGCCACGTTTTTTTCGAACACGCCAAGCGTCGAAGGGTTGGTCAGCATCAACCCTGCCGTTTGCGGACCCACCGCTGCCTTCAGCGCGTTCATGTCCACGTCGCCGTCTTTGTCAGTGGGTATTTCCACCACCTTATAGCCGCACATGACCGCCGTGGCGGGGTTGGTCCCGTGTGCAGCATCGGGAACTATGATTTCAGTGCGGGCGGAATCGCCGCGCGACTCATGATAAGCGCGAATCATCGATATCCCGATCAATTCACCCTGTGCCCCGGCCATCGGCGTAAGACATACTCCCGCCATGCCGGTTACCTCTTTCAGGATTTCCTGAAGCTCGTACATGCAGGCAAGAAATCCCTGACCGGTACTTTCCGGCGCCCGCGGATGCCGCGCCAGAAATTGAGTCAGCATCGCAAGCGAGTTGCATGCTCGAGGGTTATATTTCATCGTACAGGAGCCAAGCGGATAGAACTGCGTGTCTATCGAGAAATTCTTTTGCGATAACCGGGTGTAATGACGCACAGCGTCCATCTCAGACACTTCCGGCAGCAGCGGCGGCACTTTACGCATCAGGTTTTCCGGGATACCGGCTATCTCCGCGCTTATTGCCGGGGATTGAGAATAATTGCGCCGACCGGGGCGTGAGTGTTCAAATATCAACATAGTGAAATCCGATTCTTTGCAGTAAATACTTATTGAAAGGGGGTCCCGCCAATACGGGCTGCCTCATCGTGTCGTTGGTATCCGGGTCTATTGCAGAGCAGCCAGGGCTGCGTCGTAGTTGGGCTCATCCTTGATTTCAGGCACGAGCTCGGCATGAATCACTTTATCGTTCTCATCCAGCACCACGACGGCCCGGGCAGTGACCCCAGCCAGGGGACTATCTGTAATCGCCACGCCGTAATTTTTCATGAATTCGGAACCGCGCATGGTCGAAAGCGTTACCACTTTGTCCAACCCTTCGATATCGCAGAAGCGGCTCATCGCAAAAGGCAGGTCGGCAGCGATTATCAGCACCGCTGTATTGGCCATGTTACTGGCCTTTTCATTGAACTTGCGCGTCGACATGGCACAGACCGGGGTATCCAGGCTGGGAACAATGTTGAGTACTTTTTTCTTGCCGGCAAAATCAGCTAGCGTCACATCCTTCAGATCCTTGTTTACCAGCGAGAACGCTGGTGCCTTTTCACCGATTTTCGGAAAATTACCTTCAACTTTAATCGGATTGCCGGCTAACGTAACCATATTGTTGCTCCTTGTGTGAGGGCGATATCGCTTCGCGTGGTTGAGAATCAACTGACAAGTTACAAATTATCGATGGCGTGCATCAACTTCTCGGTATAGTTTTCCAGATCAGCAGATGTCTTGGTCTCCGTGGCGCATACGAGCATCGCACTGCCAAGCTCCGGGTAATATTCGTCCAGATTCAGCCCGCCCAATACCCTCTGGTTTTTTAGCGCCTGCAGTACATCCTTGGCTGGCGCGGGTAGGGAAACTACTGTTTCGTGAAATAACGGCCCACTGAAAATTCTTTTAACGCCCTTGCAGCTCTCCAGTTTTTCCAGCAATGCCAGCGTATTCGCATGGGACTGCGCGGCAATGCGCCGCAACCCTTCCGGCCCCGTCAGGGATAGGTAAATAGTGGCCGCGGTGACCATCAATCCCTGATTGGTGCATATATTCGATGTGGCCTTGGAGCGCCGGATATGCTGTTCACGTGCCTGCAGCGTCAGCACAAACCCGGTCTTGCCATCCAAGTCCGTCGTGCGTCCGATAATGCGTCCCGGCATTTGGCGCACCAATGCCTGCTTGCAGGCCATGAAGCCGAAGTAGGGCCCACCGCTCGAAAGTGGAATGCCCAATGGCTGGCCTTCACCCACCGCGACATCAGCGCCCTTCTCGCCCCATTCGCCGGGGGGCGTGAGTATGGCGAGCGCCATGGGATTGACCACGGCAATAGCCAACGCGTTTTTGCTGTGCGCCCAATCGGTGAGGGCATCGACCTCTTCGAGCACGCCGAAAAAGTTGGGCTGGGGAATGACCAGCGCGGCAAATTCTTCCTTGCCGAACTCGTCCAGCGTTTCAACCAGCACTTGACCGGTTTGCTTGCAGTAAGGTAGCTCAACAACGTCGATACCCTGGTTTTTGACGATGGCCCGCACCACGCTGCGATAAACGGGATGAACGGTCGTCGGTATCAGAATACGACGTGAGGATTTGTGAGAGCGTACCGCCATCAATGCCGCTTCCGCCAGCGCGGAGGCGCCGTCGTACATGCTTGCATTGGACACATCCATACCCGTCAGCGACGCCATTATCGTCTGGTATTCGTAGAGCAATTGCAGTGAGCCCTGGCTGGCTTCAGCCTGATAAGGGGTATAAGAGGAGTAGAACTCACCGCGAGTGGTTATCTGCCATACAGCGGCCGGGATATGGTGTTCATAGGCGCCGGCGCCTATGAAATTGAGATACCGTCCATCCATCTCGGCCCGTTCCAGCATCAGCCGTGATATTTCCATTTCGCTCAAGCCGGGGGGCACACGTTTCAGGCTGCCGGTTTTGAGGGAGGCCGGAATTTCATCGAACAGGTCATCAATGGTGTTTGCGCCGATGCTCGCAAGCATCGCATTTATATCTTCTTCAGTATGGGGAATGAACGGCATATTTTTTCCGCGAAATCATTGAGTGAACGGTAAACCTGGTAAATAACCTCGAGTCATTTATCAGTCGCCCTCGGCTTCGAGCAGTTTCTGATACGCTGCATAATCAAGCAGATTATTCAGGTCGCCGGCATTTTCCGGCTTCAGCTTGAAGAGCCAGGCCGAGTAAGCGTCCTGATTTATCTTCTCGGGAGCTGATTCAAGCTCGGGGTTGACAGCGGTCACTTCTCCAGCTATGGGCGCATACACGTCAGCCGCCGCCTTTACCGACTCGACAACGGCACACTCTTCTCCCCGCTTGAGTTTGCGTCCTACCGCAGGCGTTTCCACGAAGACCATGTCGCCCAGCAACTCCTGGGCGTGCTGGGTAATGCCGATGGTTACCGTGCCATCATCTTCGAGCCTCAGCCATTCATGGGATTTGGTGTACTTCAGATTGTTTTGGGTATTCATGTCTTCACTCCAGAATTAAATGACAACCGCGTTGCCGCCAATATCAAACCAGGATTTTGCCATTTCGCACGAACGGGTATTTCACCACCTTCGCTCTCAGCGTCTTGTCCCGCACCACGACTTGCACTTCATCTCCGGTAGATACGCTTAAAGGCAGGCGTGCCAATGCGATGGATTGATCAAGCGTGGGGGAAAAGCCGCCACTGGTAATTTCACCTTCATTCTGATCAGGGCGAGTTATCACTCTCTGGTGACTGCGCAATACGCCACGATCCAATAATATCAAACCGATGAGCTGCTGTTTTACCGGCTTTTCCAGAAGTGCCTGCTTACCGATAAAGTTACGGTCGCTTTTCAACTCAACCGTCCAGCCCAACCCCGATTCCAGCGGGTTGGTCGTATCATCCATATCCTGGCCGTAGAGGTTCATGCCCGCTTCAAGCCGTAACGTGTCGCGTGCACCTAATCCCGCCGGTGCCACGCCCACAGCATGGAGCGCATTCCAGAATTCTACGGCATCCACTGCCGGCAACATGATTTCAAAGCCGTCCTCGCCAGTGTAGCCGGTACGGGCGATAAAATATTTATCAAAAAAAATTGCCTGGAACAGCTTCAGGTTCTCCGTTTCCGCCTGAGATCCCGCAATGACTTGCCAAACCTTGGCACGGGCATCAGGCCCCTGCACCGCAATCATGGCCAGATCACGGCGTGGGATAATTTCAAGTCCGGGTGCGATCTCATCACGCCGCGCCAGCATCCATGCCAGATCCTTGTCGGCAGTGCCGGCATTGACGACAAGGCGGAAATGCGATTCCGTCAGAAAATAAATGATGAGATCATCTATTACTCCACCCTCGGGATTCAGCATGCAGGAATAGAGTGCTTTGCCGGACTGCGTCAGTTTGTCCACATTGTTGGCGACCAGCTGCCGCAGGAAATCACGTGCGGTCTCACCCTTGATATCAAGGGCCAGCATATGAGATACGTCGAACATGCCCGCACTACTGCGCACCCGGTGATGTTCGTCAAGCTGGGAGCCATAATGCAGGGGCATATCCCAGCCGCCAAAATCGACCATCTTGGCGTTCATATCGCGGTGAGTTTGATTAAGGGAAGTTGCTTTCACAGATCGATACCTCAAAAAAAAGGGTGAAGTCATGTCATATGACTTCACCCCTCTGTCCTTTTTACCTGAGAGATTACGGAATATTTGTTTCTCTACTCCGTCTGCCCCTTCGGTGGCCAACTCAATGTCGGCGCTCTCCAGATTGCCTTTTCGCAAGCGGTTCTCAGGGATCAGGATCGACCTGTTCCACGCCTAGGCGATTCCGGGGGGTTGCGCCTTCGGCGGCGACGATGAAACCGACGCACTCTTCCGCTTGGATATAAATAAACGGCAGACTCGAACTATACTCCAGCAGTCGGGATCAAGACAAGGCATATCACATGGCGGAACGGTTCTGGTCTGTAATTCTAAATAAGCGAATCAATGTGTTTTGACTTTAAAATGGTATCTTATTCAAGCCCGGCAGCGATTAACTTCAAACCTTTGTGCTGCTTATATCCGGACGAGGAAGCGATTTGTCCATGATAACGGGGCTTTCTGAATGTGAGGATAAAAATGTATCCTGGCCACCCTGGGTTTTCTGAGCAGTCCTTTGCCGATTCATCGGTCACCGATTTTTTTTACGAAGGAGCCAACCGGGGGGCAACCCTGGATGCGCTCATTTATGTGCTTACCCATGGTGAGGGGGTAGAGGGCATCATTCAGGTCATCGGTGAGGCCGGCAGCGGTAAAACCACCCTATGCCGGTCGTTGATAAAGCAATTGCCTGCACAAATGCTAGCTGTCTATCTCGCCAAGCCGGATTTGTCGCGAGAGGAACTTCTCCACTCGATCGGGGATGAGTTGAATTCCGGCGCCGCTGAAAGCGCCGGCGCCGCCGTGCAGACCCCTGTGGCGATAGAAGAACTGCAACGTGCGTTGACCGAGAAACATGCCAACGGCGGACAAGTCGTGTTACTCGTGGATGAGGCGCATACCCTGTCTGCGGAAGCGCTTGAAGCGGTGTTGACGCTGTACGATCTGGAATCGTCCCGTCACAAGTTGCTTCAAATCGTCCTGTTTGGCCAGGCCGAACTTGAAAACAAGCTGGTTTTGCCACAGATGCGCAAGCTTAAGGATCGCGTCACTCATCACTTTGCCTTGCAGCCTTTCAATACTGAAGCCGTGGAAGAATATCTGACGCGACGCGTGCGTGCGGGGGACCATCGCGGCCCTGATAATTTTTCCGCCGAGGCGGCAAAATTGATTTCAAGGGCTTCCGGCGGCCTCGTTCGCCAATTAGACATTCTGGCGGGTAAATCCCTGCTGGCGGCATCCATCGCCGGAACTCGCGCAGTAGAAGCGCATTACGTCAACGCAGCCATCGAGGATCTGGGAATCAAGCGCCGCTCCAGTGGAAGAAGCGGGCGAAATTGGCGAGTTTTTCTGGGCCACCACACAGTCGATGCGATTGCCATATTTTCGACGGTTGCTGTCGTCATGCTGGGCGTGCTGGGCTGGCAGGATATACGCTCCCCCTCACCGGAGATCACCTCCCTTGTTGCTTCGATGCCGCTTGAACCACAAACGCCAGTGCCTGTTTCGATCTCCGCACCCGGCCCCGTATATTCCGCGAATTCCACAGTGACCGCAGCAGTTCCTTCCAGTATTTCCCCTTCAGTTTCAGCGACTGCAACAGCGCCTTCCGGTATTTCCACCTCAGTTCCGGTGGTTGCCTCTAATCCTGCACCCCCCGAGGCTGTAGCAGGGATAGCATCTTCCGCAGAGAGTAAGCCCGCTGCTGAGGTCGGGCAGCGCAGCATGGCCAGAACGCATATTGCCGGCGTTGAGCTGGCGGGAAATGCATTGCTGGAGCAGCGAATTGAAGCGACAACCAACACCATGCGCAGGACGGATAAGAATTTCTATACGATCCAGTTATTCGCCACCGACAATATACAGCCCGACCGTATGGAACGATTTCTGATGCGTGCCCGGAGTCAGGTTGATTTATCCGATCTCTATGTGCATCCGGTAAAAAACGGGGACCAGGCCAAATTTATCGTTACATATGGCATTTATCCCAGCCGTGAGGAAGCTGACGCGGCAATGGCAGGACTTCCGGAGAAATATCAAAGCGCGTTTCAGCCGGCCTTGTATGCCTTGAGCGAGCTACACTGATCCAGTGTTTGTATGGGAATTTCCAATGCCCCTGTTTTCAATATCCGCGGCGCGGCCGTTTCCGATAGCGACGGGCGCGGCAATACGTGATGCTACAATGGTAATTGTCCGTTAAACATCCATCTTACTCATGCCCGCCCCCTATCTTGCTACTGCCCTGACCGGCCCGATCCTTGATCTGGAGACAGGCATCATCAACGCCATGCCCACCATCGAGCACTGGCTGAGCAATGAGTGGCAGAAGCATACAGTGCCGTTTTATTGCTCTGTGGATTTACGCAACAGCGGGTTCAAGCTGGCACCCGTGGATACCAACTTATTCCCCGGCGGTTTCAACAATCTCAACCCGGAATTTTTGCCGTTGTGCGTACAGGCAATGATGGCGGCGGTTGAGAAAATATGTACCGGCGCGCGCAGCGTGCTGCTGATTCCTGAAAACCACACGCGCAATATCTTTTACCTGCAAAACCTGGCAGTTTTACAAGCCATCCTGCGCCATGCGGGCATGGATATTCGCATTGGTACCTTATCGCCGGAGATTACCGCGGCCACTGTGATCAATTTGCCCGATGGCGGCAAGCTTACGCTGGAACCGATCCAGCGCAGAGGGGATCGCGTGTCGATAGAAGGCTTTGACCCGTGCGCCGTACTTCTCAACAACGATCTCTCGACAGGCATACCGGTAATTCTGCAAAATCTCGAGCAGACCGTCGTTCCGCCCCTTCGCGCAGGATGGGCGACCCGACGCAAGTCTCAGCATTTCACAGCTTACGACAACGTGGCGCGAGAATTCGCCGACCTGATCGGCATCGATCCGTGGCTCATCAATCCCTATTTTTCCGCCTGCGGCAAAATCAATTTTCGTGAAAAGAAAGGTGAAGACTGCGTTGCAAATACCGTGGACGAGATCCTGAGCGACATTCGGGAAAAATATGCGCAATATGGTGTCAAAGAAGATCCGTTCGTCATTGTCAAGGCCGATGCCGGCACTTATGGCATGGGCATCATGACCGTGAAGGACGGTGCTGAAGTCCGCGCGCTTAACCGCAAGCAGCGCAACAAGATGGCGGTCGTGAAAGAGGGCCTGCAGGTGACGGAAGTCATGGTGCAGGAAGGCGTATATACGTTCGAGAGCATTAATGAAGCGGTAGCCGAACCTGTAATATATATGATCGATCGTTACGTGGTGGGCGGATTCTACCGGGTCCACACCGGCCGTGGAATCGACGAGAACCTCAATGCTCCGGGTATGCAGTTCGTGCCGCTAGCCTTCGAGGATACCTGTCTCATGCCGGATCGTGAAGCCCGGCCAGGTTGCAGCCCTAACCGATTTTATGCTTATGGCGTGATAGCGCGCCTCGCGTTGCTCGCGGCAGCACAAGAGTTGGAAAAAAGCGAAAGGCGAGCCGAGGTCTTTGTCGCTTAGTGCGGCGCTGGCAGCCTGTCGGACTTGAAGAATCGCAGCGAAAAAGTGACTGGGTGAGGGCGGATTTTGAGGATTATTGAAGGCCAATAGTTATTCTACTGGTCGAAAAAGCGGCGCGCAGTGCACTGTCTGGAAAAACTGCTTTCCAATCCACACCATTTTAAAGCTTGGAGCGCAGCGCCATACTGAACGCTATCTCAAGCACTGGTTTGACATCGCCTGGAGTTTACAACGGCCGAGGTAAGAGAATGCCTGAGTAAATACCTGGGAAAGCCACATTACGCCTGCACTCCGCGCCATGCTATTACTATCACTACCGGTATTTCCGATATTCTTTCGCCTTTGCCGTTGTATGCCGCCAGCGTAACCGAGGGGCTCATAATTCATGAAAATCACCTTCATTCTCGACCACCTCGATTCAATAAAAACATACAAAGACTCGAGCTTTGCCATGATGCGCGAAGCCGTTCTCCGTGGCCATGACCTGTTTGCCCTGCAGCAGGGCGATCTGGTTTGGAAGGGCGGCGAGACAATAGGACTGGCGCGAGCCCTGGAATTAACGAACGAGACTGATAGAGGGCGCCCATGGTATCGGGCAGGTGAACCGGAAGAAACGCTGCTGCAGGAATTTGACGCAGTGCTGATGCGCAAGGACCCGCCTTTTGACATGGAGTATGTTTATAGTACCTATTTGCTGGAGTTGGCTGAAAGCCGCGGCGCTCATGTCATCAATAGTGCACGGGCAGTGCGGGACCATAATGAGAAGCTCGCGATAGCGAAGTTTCCCGAATACATCGTGCCTACGCTGGTGACCAGGCAGGAACACCTGATTCGCGATTTTCTTGCTGAACACCGCGATATCATCCTCAAACCCCTGGACGGCATGGGCGGTGCGGGCGTGTTTCGCATTCACAGCGCTGATCATAATATAGGCGTGATAATAGAAACCTTGACGCATTACGGTATACGCACGATTATGGCTCAGCGTTACATCCCCGAAATCACCCAGGGAGACAAGCGTATTCTGCTGATAGCGGGAGAGCCGGTGCCTTATACACTTGCACGCATTCCCAAGCCGGGCGAGACCCGCGGCAATCTTACCGCAGGCGCCAGGGGCCTGGCGCAGCCGCTCACGAGGCGCGACCGAGAAATTGCCGAAGCATTAGGTCCCGTATTATATGATAAGGGCCTGATGCTCGTCGGGCTGGACGTAATCGGTGACTATCTTACCGAAATCAACGTCACCAGTCCGACAGGGATGACGGAAATCGCGGATCAGACCGGCTTCAACGTAGCAGTGATGATGTTGGATGCGATTGAAAAAATGCTCAACTGATGTATTCATCTCCAGATATTACTGACCGAACATGATCGGAATTTTAATTATCTCGCACGGCAATCTGGGTGACAGTCTCATCCGTTGCGTTAACCACGTCATGGGTGAAAAATCCGAGCAGTTGACGTACCTGAGCATTACCGTTCAGGATGACCCCGACGTCGTCGTGCCCAAAGCGCTGGACTTGGTGAAGCAACTTGATCGCGGCGATGGCGTGCTGGTGTTGAGCGATATCTGCGGTGCAACGCCATGCAATATCGCCAGCCGGCTCGTTAGGCCCGGCAGTGTGGAATGCCTTGCCGGGGTCAATCTGCCGATGCTGGTGCGAGCGCTTACTTATCGCAACGAACCACTCTCAGCCGTAGCGGAGAAAGCGCTATCCGGAGGCAGAGAAGGCGTCATGCGTATTGATTCAGGGCCAACATAATGCAATACCAGGAGGTTAAAATCCTGAACAAATTGGGCCTTCATGCGCGCGCTTCCGCGAAGCTCACACAGTTGGCTTCTCGATATCGCAGCGAGGTCTGGCTATCGCGGGACAGCCGTAAGGTTAATGCAAAAAGCATTATGGGCGTGATGATGCTCGCTGCAAATCAGGGTGTTACTCTGGGCATTGAAACCACCGGTACGGACGAGGCCGAGGCCATGCAGGCGCTGGTGAACTTGATCGAGGATGGTTTCGGGGAAAGCGAATGAGCTTTGTGCTGCATGGCGTGGGGGTTTCCAGCGGCATTGCCATAGGACATGCGTATCTCGCTTCGCACGCCGCACTGGAGGTGGCGCATCACATCGTGCCGGAGGATCAGGTCAGCAATGAAATAGCCCGGCTCGATATCGCATTCAATGGTGTTCGTGAGGAGCTTGAAGCGCTGAATGCTTCTGTGGTCAGCGGCCCCGCCACGCCGGAATACGGCGCGTTTCTTGAATTGCACCGGATGATTCTGGACGACCCCACCCTCTCCACTGCTGCCAAAACTTATATTGCTCAGAACCAGTGCAATGCCGAGTGGGCTATTACCCAGCAAATGGGCGTATTAATGGCGCAGTTTGAAGAGATTGAAGATCCTTATCTGCGCGAACGCAAGACCGATGTGATCCAGGTAGTCGAACGCGTGCTGAAAATCTTGCTGGGGCATCCGGGTTACGTACCTATCCCACTGAAGCATGATGGCGACAGCATTCTGGTTGCCCATGATCTGAGCCCCGCTGATATGATTCAGTACAAGCAGCACCGCTTTACCGCATTCCTGACCGACCTGGGGGGTTTGACTTCGCACACGGCTATTGTGGCACGCAGCCTCAACATTCCTTCTATCGTTGCACTTCATCACGCACGCGGGTTGATCCGCGACAACGATGTCCTGATCGTGGACGGCGCTCAGGGCGTGGTAATAGTGGGTCCTGACGAGCATGTGCTGACGGAATACCGGCTTCGCCAGAACGAACTGGAACTGGAAAAACAGAAACTGAAGCGCATCAAGACGACCCCTGCCACGACCCTCGATGGTACAGCCGTGGAATTGCAAGCCAATATAGAACTACCTCAAGATGTCGAACAGGTAAAGGAAAACGGAGCCACAGGCATTGGCCTGTTTCGCAGCGAATTCCTGTTCCTCAATCGCGATAGTTTGCCCGGCGAGGACGAACAGTTCGAAGCTTATCGTACCGTGGCGCGAAAAATGCGGGGAATGCCGGTAACGATACGCACGTTTGATCTGGGCGCCGACAAGAATCTTGACAATGCAAAGCGCGTAGCTGCCAATCCGGCGTTGGGATTGCGCGCTATTCGCCTATGTCTTGCTGAACCTCAAATGTTCAATACGCAGTTGCGTGCAATCCTGCGCGCTTCCCGTTATGGCCAGATTCGTATTCTGGTGCCGATGCTCTCCAGCGTTTCGGAAATTGTCCAGACATTACAATTGCTGGAAAACGCCAAGCAAGGCTTGCGCCAGGAAAAGATTCTCTTCGATGAGAAAATTCAGATAGGCGGTATGATAGAGATTCCCGCCGCAGCGTTATGTCTCGATGTTTTTATGCGCAAGCTGGATTTCTTGTCCATCGGGACTAACGATTTGATTCAGTACACGCTGGCCATAGACCGTGCCGATGATTCTGTGGCACACCTCTACGACTCGCTGCACCCTGCGGTACTGCGGCTGGTGGCTCACATCATACGTACCGCCAACCGAACAGGAGTACCCGTGGCAATCTGTGGCGAGATCGCGGGAGACATCGTATTTACCCGGCTTCTGCTCGGTTTTGGGCTGCGGACGTTTTCCATGCACCCGGCGCAACTGCTGACCGTGAAAAGAGAGGTATTGAGAAGTAACCTGCCTGATATCATACCGCTTGCGCAAAAAATACTTAAAGCCGATGATCCAGAGAGAATTCAAGGATTGTTGACAAAGCTGAATGGCTGATTTATACCTGCAAGAGATTTATACCGATCCAGATAAACTGCTTTCCGGCTACGCATGAAAATAAACTGGCGCGAGAGGTGGAGATTATATGTACGGAAACATTTTTGCTGAATGGAAAGCATACTCACAGCGGCGCGTGATTGGCGGCAGGTTAAATGTGCCTGCCGGCTACCGATAGTGTTAATACATGCGCTCCGTTAACCTTCCAGGCCATGCTGAATTTTTAGCCGTACGATGCAGGAAACCGATGTCGGTATTATTTATTCTACCTGGCGTGCCCCGGAACATGTATTTGCAGACCGTTAGCCCTACACAATTCTGCTGACGATCCTTTTACATTAATGCAAGATTCCGATTCAATTGGCATCGTCGCTCCGCAAACCGCGCGTTTCGACACACCTCTGCATTTAAAAAGCGGACCCGTGCTCGAGAATTACGAGCTGGTTTATGAAACCTACGGCCAGCTCAATGCAGCCAAATCCAATGCTGTCCTGGTTTGCCACGCGCTCTCCGGTAATCATCATCTTGCGGGGGTTTACGCAGACGATCCCAAGAGCGGTGGGTGGTGGAATAATATGATCGGTGCGGGTAAATCCATCGATACGGACAAGTTTTTCGTAGTGGGGGTCAACAACCTTGGCGGCTGCCATGGTTCTACTGGACCTGCCAGCATCGATGCAAGGACCGGTAAATGTTATGGCGCGAATTTTCCGTTAGTGACAGTGGAAGATTGGGTAAGAACACAGGTGCGATTGGCAGACCGCCTTGGCATCGATCAGTTCGCCGCAGTGGCGGGCGGCAGCCTCGGCGGGATGCAGGCGTTGCAGTGGACGCTTGATTTTCCGGACAGGGTGCGGCATGCATTGATTATTGCCGCCGCGGCAAAACTGACTGCGCAAAACATCGCTTTTAACGACGTGGCGCGCCAGGCCATCATCACCGACCAGGATTTTCACGGCGGAGATTACTATTCGCACGGCGTGGTGCCGCGGCGGGGTCTGCGGCTCGCGCGCATGCTGGGGCATATTACTTACTTATCGGATGACGCGATGGCCGCGAAGTTCGGGCGTGAATTGCGTAACGGGGCGCTTTCATTCGGTTTCGACGTGGAGTTCGAAATAGAATCCTATCTCCGCTATCAAGGGGATAAGTTTGCCGACCAGTTCGATGCAAACACTTATTTGCTGATGACCAAAGCGCTGGATTACTTTGACCCGGCGCACCAGCACAACAACGATTTGAGTGCGGCATTTCGCGCCGCCAAGGCGAATTTCCTGGTGTTGTCATTTACCACTGACTGGCGTTTTTCGCCAGAGCGCTCCCGCGCCATTGTCAGGGCATTGCTGGATAACGAATTAAATGTCAGTTATGCGGAAATCACTTCCAGCCACGGTCATGATTCCTTCCTGATGGAAGATCGCCATTATCACAAGCTGGTGCGTGCTTATATGGACAATATTGCCACATGAGCCGGTGGCGGCGCTCAGATCATACGCATCAGGATCGAGGTAGTGCCTTTGAGGGGGTGCCATAGTCATAGTAAAAGACCAGTGGCTGATTGCGTCTTTTAATGAGCCACCCTTGGTCAGGGGCCATAAACATCAACTCCGCCCGAATAGTTGGCCAGATAGACCCTGCCGTTGGCGGGTGTTGGTGGCAGAAATTTATTGAACACGTAGGCCAGTGCCCAGTCCTGGCTGTCCCACAGCTTTTGGATGCGCGATGAGCCGTCAGCCCGGTGAACGAAGTTCTCAGGGTCATAGGCCAGCAGACGGCCGTTGGTGATCTCCGAGTTGGCGTTGCCATAGGGGACCGATGCCCACAACACCGCCGACCCCGGTGTCGAACCATTGGCCGACAGGCTGATCATGCCGCCCGGCATTCCGCCCACGCCGCCGGTATTCGGCGATGCCGTTTCGTCGCTCGATGCCAGGAAAGTCAGGGTAAGGTTCGCATTCACCTTCCAGGCGCGCAAGCTCGCGTTCTCTCCCCAGCAGAACACCATCCACCCGTGTACCGGCGACTTGTAGACCACGGGCGTCGAGTGCTGGTGATGGGTTTTGCCGTCGAACAGCTTGTTGAGCCGGGTCATGTCGGTTGGAGTCGGGCTGACGTCGAAGCCGGGGAAAAATGTGAACCAGCCGATATATTTCGCCTTCGCATAGTTGCTGGCGATCTTCGCCGGTGCAAAGTCCTCATTTTGCGTCTTGCCGAACGCGCCGAGCCGCAAGATATAGACGATGCCATCTTTGCCCGCACCGATCGCGCATCCCAGTTCAGGTATGATGCCCAGGCCGCCGGAGCCAAGGTCCATATCCGTAAAGGCGTTCGTGTTGCTGGCGCCGTCACCGTTATCATTGCCGTCTTCTTTCGGCTCCGGTAGCGTCGGGTCGTCGCCGTTACGCGCGGCGTCGCTGAACGGGGCGAACCAATCCGTGGCATGCAACCGGGCGACGGTCGTCGTCGTGGCTGGATCATACTGCAACTCCACCAGGCACTCGCCAAGATCGGCCGGCGGATCGAAGGCGCCATTGCCGGTCATGAGATACAGCTTGTTGCCCTGCACCGCCGGCGCCTGCGCACCCATCCAGATACCGCCGCCCGAATACCTTGCGGTCGAGGACCAGGCCGCCGCGATCTTCGTGATGCCTTTCGTCGTTACGTCTACCGCGATCACCCAGCCGCGGTTGCTCGCGAGGCTCTCCGAGACGGAGCCGGCCGCGATGAAAACCGTCTTCGCACCGCCAATCGTCATCATGGCAAGGCCGCATCGCTGTTTGCGCGCCGCGCTCGAAAATTTCTGGCTGGCGATGCCGCCGCCCGGGTTGTAAATCGCGCCATCCAGGCTCAGCGGAGGCGCCAGATGCGACCCATCGACAATGCTGATCCAGTGGAACCAGAAGCTCGCCTTCGCCACGCCGCCATCGGGTGATGACCACGACACACCGCCCCAGGCGCTGTCGGCAAGATCGAGTATGCCGGTGCTCAGGAAGCCCCAGTGATCATTGATCAGGTAGGTGTCAATCGCCTTGCTGCCCCGTATCGCCACCCCCAGGCTTTGGCGCCAGATGGGCTGCCCTGTCATGGCGTCGTGGGCCTCGACATAGTCGGACATGATGCCGTGAATAACCAGGTCTCGAGTTTTCCCGTCGCGCGTTTTAATGCCTGGCGCAATCAGCGTGGTGGCTTCGGTGCCGCGGCCGTCGCCATAAAGCGGAATGGTAAACAACCGGCGGATGCCCTTCTGCCGGACCGACGCCTGGGTGAAGATGATTTCATGAAGGTTGGCATTGGAACGGGCAGGCTCGAAGCCCCGCTGGGTGACTGCGATCGACATATCGGAACTCCTTTGTAACGAGGGTGGGGAGGCCAAGTAATGCACGGTTGGTTCGAAATCTGAGGAAACGATCTGGCCCGGCACGACACAACTTCTCGACCATCATGGCGGTGCCCTCCGCTCACTTTGGCGGCTTGGCAAGGGAAAGGGATATAAATGCGGTCTGCCCGCGACAACAATGGCAAACCTGAACGGCCGCCTCCCAGGGGATGATCGGTCTGCTTTCATTCCCAATCGATAACTTTCCATTCTTGCGTCCGTAACAAATACGCCTTCTCCCTGAGTCATTCGGTGCGTTATCGAACGTATCGACCACCGGGAATCTTCTATCGGCAAGGCGAACAGGATGAGATTGGCGATCATTATTTTCGACTTTACAACCCAGGCTAACGCGACTGTTTTACCCGAGTATCTGGAGAAACAATAACCTTTTGGATAAACCGGGATCCATTCATGGAATGCAGTACGTTTACGCTGGATAGCTTATATTGCCGCGCCTGTATTGACCTGCGACAATTTGCCACATGCGGCAATATGCCACATTGATTTGTAGATATGGATAATGAATACTCTGCCGCATCGGTCCCGGCAACGGGCATGCCGATGCTAATGACATTTAATATCATCCATGAACAGGGACTACATATGAAAAACCCCCTCAGATATGCACTTTTCCTTGCTGGCATGACTTCCTTGCCGGCATTCGCTCACGTCGGCTATACCGGTCGCAACTTCGGCGCTTTCGATAATACTTACGCTATTTCCAGCATATCAAATCAGGCAGTTACCGGTAATTACGGCTGGATCGACGGCACGGACGCAGACTACGGCGATGCGCACAAAACACTGGCTTACCGGTTTACGTTGCTTAACCCGACAAATGTGACGCTCTCGTTCGCTAGCCAGGTTTACACCGCAGCAGCGGGTGCTGCCCCCGTGCTCGATGGATTGACACCCGGTTTCTCGCTCTATCAGGGGCTTGCGCATGTTGCACCGATGGGGGCGGATTATGATTCTTCGGATATCTCAAAAGCATATCGGCCCGCTGACACCGAAGGTTCATTCAGAGCATTGAATGACTGGAAAATCGGCAATGCGCCCGATCCGGTAAAAGATTTGCCCGCTGCCTTGAGCTTTTTTAAATATGTTGGCCATGCTTACGATGGAACGGGAACGATCCCCGGATTCGACGGTGTAGCGGATGGCAAGGTTTCGCACACTTTCATGAACCTGGCCGCAGGTGATTATTCAGTGTTCGTGGGAGGATCGGATTATCTGGC
>JBDSOQ010000089.1:0-10514 GCA_039914755.1 Nitrosospira sp.
GCTTACCTGTTCCGGCTCGAACCGCGTATAGCGGCCGGAAGCATCGCGGATTCCGGCGTATGCCCATACTTTTTTGCCGTCTTTTCCGCGAATTAGAAATGCCATCAGGGAAGAGCCATCGTCGAGATTGGCGCCTACCCAATCCCATCCGTCGGCACTGGGGTCGAGGTAGGCGGTCGACCACTCATGGTCGAGCCAGGCAGTACCCTTGACCACAATCTCCTTGCCGTTGTGCGTGACGGTTCCAGTCACTTGCAGCTGCGGTTCACTATAATAATAACTGGCTTGTTCCGGTAGCGGCCCTTTGTGTGAGAAGCCGTTGTCATCCTGCAGCATTGGTTTTTGCGTGGGTGTCAGCGTGAAGCGCAGCGTGAAGTCGCGCGCTTTTATAGTCGTCTGGTAGCGGCCGTTTTCCTCGCGCAGCATATACCAATCGTCCAGCTTCACATCCGTGTCGCCTTCCTTGGTATAAGCCAGGCCAAGGCCCTCGCGCGCGCTTTTCTGGTCGTGCAACAATTTACCTACCGCAGGATCCGATAACGCCGCGTGTGCGATGATGAGTTGTTTGGGAGCAAAGCGACTCGGATTGGCGCGGTTGTGCTCGGTTGCCACACGGAAAAACGTGATCTGGAAGCCGAGTGGTTTCTTGTCCGGCGTTTCCAGCCAGCCAGTGACATACCACCACTCGTTGCGGAAGTCGGGATGGGAGCCAAAATCCTGCGGAAAGACGAGGGGAACGCCCGGGACAACCTGGGAAAACCTGGGTGGCTCAGCGGAGGCGCGTGTAGCCGGGAACCCGGCAACGAATAACGTAACGACCAAGCTCAGTATCCGGACTATCCGCACCGACCTTTTCGTGATGCCGAAGAACCGGTATCTTCGCTTGCGAGAAGAACCGATATGGGCAGCGCTGCATTTCAAAATTTTCATCACCAATCCTCCTTTACTGCACGTATTGCATTGCCTGATACCGCATGGCGGCCCGATAGCAGCGCGGTCAAAGCAGCCGATGCCGTTAATACGAAAGCTACCGCCAGCAATCCTCTCCATGGCAGACTCAGCTGCATGGTCCAGTGGAATGATTGAGGATTGACAATGAAGACAAGAATGAGGCTGATGCAACCGCCAAGCGCGAAGCCGAGCACAATGCCCAGCACAGTCACCAGGCCGCCTTCTACCGCCAGCATCGCCAGGATCTGGCGGCGGGTCGCCCCGATATGGCGCAGCATGCCGAATTCCTTGCCGCGTGCTAAAGCTTGCGCCGAAAAACTTGCCGCCACCCCGAGCAGGCCTATGACAATCGCAACCATTTCCAGAAGATAGGTTACCGCAAAGCTTCGGTCGAAAAATTTCAGGCTGGACGCGTGTATCTCACCGGGTTCGGAAAATTCCAGCGCGTCGCCGAACGGCAAGCGTTTCATTGATGCAATCGCCTGCTCAGGTGTAACGCCCTCTTGCAGCCAAAGCGCGGCATCATTTACTTTGTTGTCCCCGGACAGCGCCTGGTAATCCGCCAGTCGCATCTGTATGGCACCGAATTGCCGCCCATAATCGCGCCATACCCCGGCAACGACGAAAACGGGAGGAGGGGTCGCTATCGGCAGCGTTACCCGTGTGCCTGGCGTATAGCCGTACAGATCAACCATTGCTTCAGATACCCAGATCGGTATCGCATCCTTCGGCAGCAGGGTGGGTGCGACCACTTCCCCCGTCATGGGTAGCGTATTGCCCGGATCGGCCACGTCAATGGGCCGGGCAATCAGCGCGATGCCGGGCCGGCGTGGATCGAGCATCAGTTGTGACGAGCGAAAAAAATCCGCACGAGAGATATCGGGCGTGGCCGCGAGCGTTGCCATCTCGTCTGGAGTAAGGCCGCGTGTATCGCCGCTCGTCGCCGTCTTTACGTATAACTGGGCAGGCAGGATATGTTTCAACCAGTCATCGACCGAAACGCGAAAACTGGCGACCATGATCGCCATCGATACCATCAGCGTAAAGCTGGCCAGGACGCCGCCCAGCGCGATAGAGGCCTGGTTGGGGGCATTGGCCAGCCGGGCCAGCGCCAATAACGGCATGGCTCGGGATGTGCGTTTGCTTATCGAGGAGAATACAGCGGAGAAAATCAATGCTGATAGACGCGGCATGAGCGCGATGCCGCCTATCAGTAACAGCACTACCGCAAGATAGCCGAAGATCGGCAACTCGAAGATTGGGGGCAACTGCGTGAGCACACCCGCCAACGCCAGACATACCAGGGCAGGCCATGACGTGGCCAGCTTCGAGAGTGCGGCGTCTTCGCTACCGGACTTCAGCGCCGGCGCCGGCTTGGCGGTTGCTGCTTCCCAGGCGGGCGCGGCGCTACCCAGCAAGGTGGTGCTGAGTCCCAGAAAAAAAAGGACCGTCGCTACCACCGGGTCAAAATGCACGCTCGGTTTCACCCCGGAAAAAAACCCGCTTCCCAGGTCTCCGCCAAAAACATGCAACGCGGTAGCAGCCGCTACGTAACCCAAGGCGAGACCCAACAGCGAGCCGACGATGCCAAGGGAACCCCCCTCAAGCAAAATTTGACCCAGCAGTTGCCGCCGCGTCAGCCCGAGCACACGCAACAAAGCGAATTGGTGGCGTCGCCGAACGACCGAAAGCGCCTGCGTCGAAAATACCAGGAATGTGCCGGTGAACAGCGCCACCATGGCGAGCATGTTCAGGTTGATGCGATAAGCGCGCGACATGTTGGCAACGCGGATTTCCTGATCTACAGGTTCCGTGACCAGAAATTGTCCGCGGAGTTTCAGTTCCTGTTCAAGCGCTGCCTTGAATGCAGCATGGCCGATACCTCGCACCAGTTTCAATTCAATACGCGATAACTGGCCGATACGCTGGAAGCGCCATTGCGCCGCGCCAATATCCATCACGCCGATCCGCTGTCCTGCGCGGGCTCGCGTCAAACCGCCGGCAACCCGTAGTGTGATAGCCTGGGTTCCGACGCGCAATTGCAGCGGATCGCCCAATTTTACGCCCAGCCATTCCATTGCAGCAGGAGACAGGAAGATGGCGTCGTCCGCCAGGATATCGAAAAGCTTGTCTTCAGCCGGGATGCCGATCAGGTCCGGCGTCATGATCGAGGCGCGAAAAATATCCAGCCCGAGAATTTTCAGGGTGGCGCCCTTGTTTTCGTCGCGATTGCCGGGGATGGCGACATCGAGCTCCAACACCGGATTGGCGAGTTCGACACCATCATGTTCCGCCAGGACCGGGAACAGCGATTCGTCGAAAGTGGCTTGTGCGCCGCGCACCTGAAGGTCGGATTGACCGGAAATACTTCTGGCGGCGGCCGAAAATTCATTGAAGGCGGCCGCGTTGATCAGATGTATCGCAAACCCAAGCGCCACCCCTATCGCGATTGCGATGACGGCGACTGCGGCTTGCGACCGGTGGGCCCGCCATTCGCCCCACAACAACCAGCGGGACAGCGCGCCGCTATGCGTCAGCTTCGCCATCTCTGCTTTGAGGAAAAGCTGACGAACTTTCCGGGTTTAATGGATGCAATCCATCTTTTGTCAGCACCAGCACGCGGTCTGCCGTTGCCGCCGCTGCGAGCGAGTGGGTAACAATAATGCCGGAGGCGCCATTCGCCTTGATTTCGGCGCGCATCAGCGTGAGGATGTCGTGTGCCGTATCCGGGTCGAGGTTGCCCGTAGGTTCATCCGCCAGGATCAGCTTCGGGCGGTGGACCAGCGCCCGGGCGATGGCGACGCGCTGTAACTCGCCACCGGACAGTTGGCGCGAGAAGTGTTCTCCTCTGCCGCTCAAGCCAACAGCGAGCAGCATTTGCCCGGCTCGTTCCGTAGCCTCTTTAGCCTGGATACCATTCAACAGCAAGGGCAGGGCGACGTTCTGGCTCAGCGTCAAATGCGGCAGGATGTGAAAAGCCTGAAAAATGAAACCGAATTCCTTGCGTCGCAACCGTGTTGCCGCATCGTCATCCAATGAAGACATGGCGATGCCGTCGATCAGCACTTCGCCCGAGTCCGGGGCGTCCAAACCGGCGATCAGGTTCAACAGTGTTGATTTACCTACCCCGGACTCGCCCATGATCGCCACATACTCGCCAGCGTCGAGAATATAGGATAAATCGGCTAACACCCGCAGTCCGCTCGCATAGGCTTTTCCGATATGGCGCAGTTCCAGCATGATGGACTTTAACCGCCGGCTTGCCGGATGGAGCGGTACGCAGCCATACGCCGTAACGATGTCGATAACGATGGCTGCGCCGCATCCGCATGGCAGGCATGATAGAAGGCAGGAAATGGAAATTGCATGAGGCTGTTCATTGGGAGAAAGCCCTATTGTACTTCGAACTGAAAATCATAAAACCGGCTTTCTCCAGCTACGTTCCGAGCATTCGTCTCGATAATAATCATGGTTGATAGCACAAAATAGCTGACAGGCTCTGGAAGGGACCGAAGGACAGGCAGGATGCGGCAGAACGATTCCCTTTTTGCGCCATCGTTTGGGCATCTGAAAGTCCTGCTGATCGGTGTAAGCAGCACGGAATAGATGCCACCGATACTATCGGTTCGTGCAGCGGTAGAAGCTATTGGGGAACTACAACGCAAATGGGAAGAAGAGATAGTTTCCTATTTTCCAATGCTTCATCATCTTCCAAAGATTATTGACAGGCTGCTAGGGATTCATAATGCCCTGCTATAGGGGCTGAGCTTGCCGTAAAACTCCCATTATTTTCTTTATTTCTGGACTGTGGCATCGGCCTGTGGCGTCGCGACGAATTTCAGGACGTTTCCATTGATGCAATAGCGCTTGTGGCTTGGCGGCGGCCCGTCGTTGAATAGATGGCCGAGATGAATGCCCGAGCTTGCGCTACGCACTTCGATCCGCCTCATGCCATGCGAGTTGTCTTCGTGCAGGGTGACGGCCCCTTCCACGGGATCGAAGAAACTGGGCCACCCTGTTCCACTGTCAAATTTGGTATTGCTGTAGAACAGCGTTGCGCCTGTGACGGGGTCGACAAATCTCCCAGGACGCTTTTCATCCAGATTGGACGCGGTAAAAGGAGGCTCGGTGCCTTGCTTGAAGGCGGTTTTCTGCTGTTCGGGCGACAGTAGCTGAAAGCCCAGCCATTTCCAGAAATTGGATTTCTCGCCGTTATATCCCGTGTAGCGGGCGACTTCCTTGCCGTTCTTGAACAGCACGATGGTGGGTGCCGCGAACAAGGGTTTCTCCAGTGTCCAACCGCTGGGCGGATTTGAGTTCAGCGTCCCGGCAATTGGCACTTCCGCTTGCCAGTGGCTCATGATGTCCTTTTCGAAGCGCTCGCAAAATTCACAATGCTCGGCCTCGAATGCCACCAACTGTCGAGCGAGGTTCAGATCGCCGCTCTTCAGAGGCTGCGCTACGGTGTTGGACGTTGCCGAGGCCGCAGAAGACCCGGAGGTGATAGAGGATGTGTCCGCCTGCGCAACTTTTTTGGCGGAATCGGGGTATTTCACTCCGGTGCCGCCCAAGCCGCAATAGCCATCTGGGTTCTTTTTCAGATAATTCTGGTGGTATTCCTCAGCAGTAATGTAATTCTTCAGCGGCAAGATTTCGGTGGTGATCCTGCCGTAACCCGCAGCATCAAGTGCTTTTTGATAAACTGCCTGGGTTGCAAGTCCCACAGCCTTCTGGTTCGCGTCATGGTAATAGATGACGCTGCGATAATTACTGCCAACATCGTTCCCCTGGCGGTCGCCTTGCGTGGGATTATGGCTCTCCCAGAATTTGGCTAACACTGTTTCCAGCGTTACCTCAACTGGATTGAAAATCACCTTGACCACTTCCGCATGATTGCGCGCTGTAGTTTTACTGGTGCGAAGCGCTCTTTCGTGATTCAGAATGTCCTGGTAACCGGCGCTGGGAAGATCGCCACCCGCATAGCCGCTTTCCACGTCGACAACACCGGGAATTTCTCCCATGCGCTTTTCCACTCCCCAGAAACAACCCATGCCCAGAACGACATACTCCGTCGCCGGGCGTGATGTCATGATTTTCTCCGCTGCAGACGCTCCCATAATAACGCTCAAGCCTGCTGCCATCGCTATGGCTACCTTCATTTCATGTCACCTCTATAAATCCTGATCGTAAAATCTCGATCATATTTTGTAATACTCGGAATACCGTTCCTTCAAAAAATTCTGCTGCTTAACTGGACCAACCAGCATTCAGCGGTTTTTTCGACCGGGAATAACTCAGCCATCGTCATCCGCTTCTTCCGATTTGGCACATTTTTGCCTTCCATGTTTGTTACTGGTAACAAATACTGGTAACAAACATGGCATTACTCGGAACTTGCCTGTTCGTATTGTTGGGGGTTATTAGTCGAGACGCAGAAACATGAATACTTGCAGGTCAATCCATTATTAAAATAATTGTAACCCCGTTAGTGCTTATGGAAACTCCGGCTCCGGATAAGTTCCGTTATTGCCGGCTGGGTCGCAAGCTGAGCTGCCGGTTGAGCGCTCGTCTCAGGATTTACTCAGAGATTCTCCTGGTCGTTCAGGCGCCCCTCCTCCGGTGGCTTCACGGTTCTGAACATCCGAAGCAATAGCAAGTCATAGATAATTTTCAGCCCACCCGCGATAACCAGCGGCCAGCCGAAGGACGATATGCTTAACAGATAACCTGCCAGGAAAGGACCCGCGGCCGATGCCAGGCTGCGCGGAACCGAAGTCATACTCGCGGCCGCCGCGCGTTCCTCCGGGGGCACGATCGCCATGACATATGAGCTTCGCGCCGGCACATCCATTTGCGCAAGACCGCTCCGTATCAGCAATAATGCAATTGCCCAGGCCAGCGTCGGCATGAATGGGATGAGAATCAAAAGTATATTCGCGGGCAAATGCGTAAATACCATCGTATTTATCAATCCAAACCGGTTGGCAATGCGACTCGCCGCAAGATAGGAGAGCGCGGAGAATATACCCGTCCAGAAAAAAATAGTCCCGGCCATCGAAATGGAAAGCTGAAACTTCTGGAACAACCATAACGCCAGCATAGACTGCACCACAAAGCCGCCGCCAAATGCATCCACGCTGAATAACGCAGCGAGAGTAAAGACGATCTTTCTGGATTTCTTTAATGGAGCGGAGCGGGCCTTGTTTGCGGTTCCCGTCTCGGTAGCCCCCGTTTCTTTTGGCAGGGTTGCATAAATTGCGGCGCACAACAATCCTATCATGCCGTACAACACAAACATGGCTTGCAGTGCGTCTCTGGCATCGATCTGGATTGACGCCGCTGCAAAGTCAGGTAATCCGGCAGCGAGCGCCCCAGCGGCTGCCACAAGGGCACCGACCATGCTATATCGCACGAAGACGGCGGTGCGCTGGCGGTCCTCCACAAATCGAGAAAGAACCGCATGCTCAAGCGGTAAAAACAGGCTGACGTCGCCGCTGGAAGGGTTCAGCGTCCCTACGAAAGCGACCAGCAGCAAGGGCCAGAACTCAGTGACAGTCGCAAAGCTGAAGCCGGTTGCGGCCATCAGCGCAGTCGCCGTCAGCAACAACGTCTTATAGGTGAAGCGATAGGCCTGGAAACTAGCCAATAATGTCACGATGCCGGAGCCGATCAGGGTGGCGGTCGTGATGATGCCAACCTGAAACGGGCTCATGCCCAGCTCGATCAGATAGATCGGCAGCAGCAGACTTACGTAGCCATCGCCAAAGGCCCGCAAGCCGCGAACCCATAAAATGCGGGTGAGAATGGGTGAATTCACTTCGAGCTCAAGCGTGAAAGACAGACAAGATATATATCATGAGTACGTTGGATTCATCTCCTTTCGAGAGTTTTTCGGCAGGGAGGCGTTGTCCTGTTTGATGGATGGTTACATAATATTAGCAGTAGGGCGGGCGCCGGTACCCGACTCAATTTGCCAGAAGAACCGGTGCAGCATCGCATATCGGAGCTCAACCTCATGAAATCTGACAATACGGCCGAAATACGGGAAACGCGCATGCGGAATGCGCTTTGGGGGCTTTTTATCGGCGATGCGCTGGCAATGCCCGCGCATTGGTTTTATAGCCTGAGTAACATCCAGCAATATTTTGATGGGGGTATCAGAAAATATGAGGCCGCGCCTCATCCTCACCCTGAAAGCTTCATGGTCGGGATGACATACTCTCCGGATGTTGAAACCGCAAATCGCCTGGGTCGTCCCTATGACATTCTTCACGAACACGCCCGTTTCTATAAAACCAGTTATAGCGAGTCGACTATCCAGTCTTTGGAACAGGAGAGCGAGCACGGCAATCATGTTCCCCGGCTGGAAGACCGCTTTCATTACCATCACGGATTGATGGCTGGAGAGAACACGCTTGCTGCCCACCTGGTTCGCGTGCTCATGCGTTCGGTAATACGCCTGGGCCGCTATGATCCACAAGACTTTCTTGAAGGGTTTATAAAGCATCTCACTACACCGGGGAAAAACCGCGATCCCTATACCGAGATCTACATCCGGCGGTGGTTCGAGAATTATTCCCGGGGTTTCCCGCCTCATGCCTGCGCCGAACTGCAACGCAACATATGGTCTATCGGCTCGCACGGCGGCGTTTTACGTCCCATGGTTCTCGCGATGCTGGTCGAGAGCGCTTATCAAGGGCTTGGGTTCGCCATTGAACATCAGTGTCTCACTCACCGCTCCGAAAATGCAGCAAGCGCGCTGGGTGTCCTTGTTCCGCTTTTGAATTCACTGGTAAACGGTGCTGATCCGGTCGAGGCCATTTCTGCGCATGCCAGGCCGATACGCACGCCTCATATAACCGGTGAGGCGCTTTTCGCCGTTTATCGCAAGCATAATGGCCCCGGCAACATCCCGAAAGATGAGATGTGGGGGCTTCATGTAACACTTGACGATGCGCCTTATGAAGTCGTCCAATTTGCCCGGCAGTATACCGAGCGTGAAGTGATACGTCATGTTCTTGCAACTGCGTGCTATCCGGAACACGGTCTTCCGCTGCTCCTGTATCTCATCATGAAACATGATCTTGGAGTGGAGGAATCCCTTTTGGCCAACGTCAACGCCGGCGGGGACAGCGTCCACAGAGGCATGATCATGGGGTTGATCGCCGGGGCGGCCAATGACGACCTGCCGGCGCATCTGATAAGCGGATTGCTTGCTCGCGACGAATTGAAGGTCGAGATTGATGCATTCGTGGACATCGCGCTGCGGGGAAACGCTATCTGACCGGTATTCCAGGTGTGCTGTAATTTCGCTTGCAGTGTGTCACAGGGTTCTGGATATTGGCGGCCTGTGCCGTTTTCAGGGAAATATTTCATGAGCATAAAGACAAGTGTTGCCAGCAATTCAGATAAGTAAACCTGGTGGGAGAGGAAACCATAATGCGGCATTTGCGTGCGATTAAATATTCTATTGAAGATCGAAATACACGGTTCGTGGCCTATTGGGTCACCGCTGTGGTGGGGTCGTGCCTTATTGCGATAAATCAGGGAATTCCATTGCTCCTGGGAGAGCCGATGACGCCCGGACGGTGGATTTCGGCCTGCATCACTCCAGTGGTTCCGTTTCTGGTCAGTTGCCACGGACAAGGAATGAAGAAGACGAGCTAGCGTTTTCTTCGCGAGATTAAAACCACGATACTTGAGAGCTGATGACGATGACCTGAAGTGGCTTCATCCCGGGTTTGGGGCTGAGTCGAGCCGACACGCACGAACACGCGATCGGTCCTGGACGCTGCAAAGCTCGCTATGCCCGGCGCTCCGGCGGGAAGCGATACCCTACGTTTGTTCTCCGCTATGGAGGATGGCTTGCTATCCCAAAGTCTATGATCTATAAAGATTGAGGCGGCATTCGTTTATTAGTTGCTCGCCCGATCAATAAAAGGGAACGCTCTAATGTATAGCATGCTCAGAACGTCCGCTTTGCTGTTGTCATTCTCGCTGGGTGCGTGCGTGAGCATACCGTCGGGTCCCAGTGTAATGGTTCTGCCAGGTTCGGGTAAAACCTTCGATCAGTTTCGAAATGACGACTTCTACTGTAAACAATATGCCAGTGAGCAAGTTAGTGGGGTAACGCCGAATCAAGCCTCCATTTCCAGCGGGCTAGGGAGCGCTGCCATAGGTACGGGGCTTGGTGCGGCGGCTGGCGCGGCTTTGGGTGGCGGAACCGGTGCCGCGATTGGCGCGGGTGGCGGCCTGTTGGGCGGGGGGCTGGTGGGAAGCAGTACTGCCAGCGAATCAGGATATATTAATCAGCAACGCTACGATATGGGTTATATACAATGCATGTACGCCAAAGATAATCGCGTCCCAATAGCCGGCCAGATCATGGACAACGCTTCCATGAGCGGTCCCGGTCAGAGTTTAAGTGCGCCACCCCGGGGAGGCGATTCACGCCGTTCTCCCCCTCCGCCACCGCCGGGTAATCCGCCACCTCCACCCCCGCAATGAAGCGATTGCGGACTCCGTTGCAATAGCAGCTACTCGTAGCGTAAAAATTCCTCTGC
>JBDSOQ010000111.1:0-4397 GCA_039914755.1 Nitrosospira sp.
ACTACCCCCGGCAACTCTCCGGCGGTGAGCAACAGCGGGTCGCCATCGCACGCGCATTCGTGACGCAACCGCAATTACTGCTCGCTGATGAGCCGACCGGCAACCTCGATTCCACCACAGGGGCGCAGATCATCGAGCTCATGTTTGAGTTGAACCGCGAGCGCGGCACCACTTTGGTTCTCGTGACGCATGACGAAGCCATTTCAAGCCGTTGTGCATGGCGAATTCGCCTGGCCGGGGGGAGGATCGTGGATTGAGGGAATGTAGCAAGGTGCATGATTGGTGCGGGGAAACAATAATGGGACTATGGCATACTGCTTCGCTTTTTGCCGCTGGTTCAATTGCAGGTAAGTGAGACATTACCATGGAAGTCATTTCTCGAACAAAACCTGCAAGACCCGCCAGGTCTCGCCGGAAATTGATGATATCTGGTCTTGTGCTGGCCACGCTGATCGCCAGTTCCTGGGTCTGGCATAACCACGGCGCTTCGACTGAAACGAAGAGCAAGCCGGCTGAGGTGACGACTGTAGTGACCGCAGTGGTTGCGCAAAGCGATGTACCGGTCAGACTTACCGAAAACGGCACGGTATCCGCGCAGCAAACGGTTGTGGTTCGGCCTCAGCTTAGCGCGGTCATTAAGGCGGTGCATATCAAGGAAGGACAATTCGTGCAAAAGGGTGAGACGTTGTTCTCGCTTGACGCACGTACCGAGGACGCCAATCTCAGCAAGACCGAAGGACAACTCGCAAAATCCAGGGCTGACATGAGAAATGCCGAGCGCAACCTTGAACGCCAGCGTGAGCTGTATCGGCAAAACTTCATTTCGCAGGCTGCGCTCGACGTGGCAGAGAATCAGGCTGATGCGATGCGCGGCCAGCTTGCGGTTGATCAGGCGACCGTGCAGGCTAATCTCGTTGCGCGCGGTTTCGGCGTGATCACTGCGCCCATTGCCGGGCGGACCGGCGCTATCTCTGTGTACCAGGGAAGTCTGGTGCAACCGACCGATGCGTTAGTGAGCATCACGCAGATCGATCCGATCAATGTCAATTTCACCTTGCCGGAGCGCGAGTTCGTGCCTCTGCAACAGGCACGCGCCAAAGGCAAAGTACCTGTGATTGTGCAGCTCGGCGCTGCGGGGAAAGAGGCGAGAGCGGGGCGGCTTACTTTTGTCGATAATGCGGTAGATACGGCAAGCGGCACAATTGGTCTCAAAGCAGAGTTTCCCAATGCGGACAAACATCTCTGGCCTGGCATGTTCGTTACGGTGGCGCTCTCCCCGCGCACGCTGGTGGACGCGTTCACGGTTCCTGTGCAAGCGGTACAGAATGGTCCCCAGGGAAGATTTCTCTACGTAGTCGGTGGCAACAATGAAGTAAGTTCTGTTCCGGTCAATGTAAATCTGGTCCAGGATGGCCTTGCGGTAATAGAAGGAGACGCCATAACCCAAGTGATGCGAATTGTCGTGGAAGGTGCGCAGAACCTCAGGCCGGGCAGCATTGTGAGCGAAACCAAGGTCAATGGGCCTGGGATGGGCCTGAGCATGGAGCAAACAGGCAGGCAGACCAGATGAGCGAACCAGCGTACCCGAACGTGTCCAACCGGCCGGTAAAGCGGTCGCATTGGTAAGCAATGAATCTTTCCGAATTATGTATCCGCCGCCCGGTAATGACGGTACTGCTGTCAGCATCCGCCGTTGTGGCCGGCATTATTGCATATGGCGGCTTATCCATCGCCGCACTGCCAAGTTACGACTCGCCAACTATTTCCGTGAGCGCAGTGCTGCCGGGTGCGAGTCCGGAGACAATGGCTTCTTCGGTGGCGGCCCCGCTTGAGCGGCAGTTTTCTGCCATCTCGGGCCTTTCGGTAATCAGTTCGACAAGTAAGCTGAGCAATACCGCGATCACACTGGAATTCGACCAGGACCGTGATATCGATAGTGCCTCCATCGACGTACAGGCAGCATTATTGCGGGCGCAGCGATCCCTGCCGGTGGAAATGACTACGCCGCCGTCCTACCGCAAGATCAATCCCGCCGATTCCCCGATCATTTTTCTGGCCCTGACGTCGCCCTCCATGTCACTGCCGGAGTTGAACAGCTTTGCCGAAGATCTTATTTCTCCAACGCTGTCCACATTGCCTGGCGTCGCGCAGGTACAAATCAATGGCCAGAAAAAATATGCTGTGCGCGTGCTGGCGAATCCCGAAGCGCTTGCGGTGCGCGATCTGACTCTCGATGATATTGCTGTCGCACTGCAAACCGCCAATGCCAACTCTCCGATTGGCACGCTGGAAGGACCACGCCAGGCACTTACCATTCAGGCCAATCGCCAGCTCAGCAACGCCGCCGCGTTTGCGAAACTGATTGTGGCGACGTCACCCAGTGGAAATCCCGTAAGACTTTCCGAGGTGGCACAGGTTGAAGACAGCGTGCAATCGCTCAAGACGGCGAGCTGGGTTAATGGAGAGCAGGCGATTACACTTTCGGTGCAGCGCCAGCCAGGCGCCAACACCGTGGCGACAGTCGATGCGGTCAAGGCAGCAATACCGGCATTGACTGCCCAGATGCCGTCATCTGTTCAACTTAGGCTGACCAGCGATCGTTCAGTTTCCATTCGCGACTCCATACATGATGTTCAGGTCACGCTGGCAATTACTATTTTCCTGGTCTTGCTGGTGATTTTTTTGTTCCTGCGCAAGGCTTCCGCTACATTGATCCCTGCGCTGTCACTGCCTATCTCCCTATTGGGGACAGTCGCACTGATGCGTGTACTCGATTACAGCCTGGACAACATTTCCCTACTGGCGATCACTCTCGCGGTCGGGTTGGTGGTGGACGATGCCATCGTGATGCTCGAGAATATCGTACGCCATATCGAGAATGGAATGCCGCCTCTGCAGGCTGCGCTCCAAGGTTCAAAGGAAGTCAGCTTTACCATCATTTCCATTTCACTCTCGCTGGTCGCCGTCTTTATTCCTATTTTCTTCATGCCCGGCGTGATTGGTTTGCTTTTTCATGAGTTTGCCGCTGTCGTGGGAATCGCTGTTCTGATGTCGGCTGTCGTATCGCTTACATTGGTGCCGGTGATGACCAGCCGCTACCTTGCCCGGCATGAGGCCGAAGGCTTCAGCCTGAGATGGACTGAATGGTTCGACCGTGGATTTAATAAAGTTCTGGCAACCTATGAGCGCATGCTCGATTCGGCGCTGATTCACCGGCGCACGGTGCTGGGCATTGCATTTGGGACCTTCGTTGCCACGGGCGTGTTATTCATGGTCTTGCCCAAGGGTTTTTTTCCTAACGAGGATATCGGTCAGGCGCTGATCACAGTGGATGCTGTCGAGGATATTTCCTTCCCTGCCATGACCAAGTTGTTGCAACGTACGGATGAAGTGATTCGCGCTAATCCCGCAGTCGACACCGTGATTGTTTACGCCAGCGAAAGCAATAGCGCACGCCTGTTCATGACCCTCAAGCCGCGTAGCGAACGCCAGTCTATCCAGAAGGTAGTAGAAGAGCTGCGCCGGGATGTACGCGCGATCCCGGGGGTAAGCGTCTTTATAAACCCCATCCAGAATCTCAGGCTTGGCGGCCGTACGAGCAAAAGCCGCTATCAGTATGTCATGCGCAGCGTGCGCGCCGAAGAGCTTCGTGCCACAGCCGATAGCCTTATCGCACGCATGCGTGAAGATGCCATCTTTCGGGATGTCACCAGCGACGCGAAATTGAAGGGTCTGGAGGCACGGCTCAACATCAATCGCGACAAGATCAATCTGTTGGGCGTGCAAATGGCCGATATTCGTGCCGCGCTCTATAGCGCCTTCGGCGAGCGACAGGTCTCGACGATCTATACATCCAGCGATAGCTATCAAGTTATCTTGCAGGTAGCCGCTGAACATCAGTTCGACGAGGGCGCTTTCGGCAAGATCTATCTGCGCGCCAAGAATGACATGCTGGTACCGTTATCTAGCGTTGCCACCGTCGAGCGTGAAGTGGGGCCCATTGCAATCAATCATGCGGGCCAACTGGAAGCGGTGACAATATCATTCAATCTGGCTCCCGGAGCGGCGTTGGGCGATGCCTCCGCCCATCTCGACCAGTTCAAGCGCGAGCTGAATCTGCCACCCAGTATTCTCACCAGCTATGCGGGGGACGCCGCGGCGTTCCAGTCGTCACAAGCGAGTCAGGTAATCCTGATTGTCGCCGCGCTGCTGGTAATCTACGTATTGCTTGGCGTGCTATACGAGAGCTATATCCACCCGATCACGATTCTATCCGGCTTGCCTTCCGCCGCTGTCGGTGCGCTGGCGATGTTGTGGCTGTTCAATATGGAACTATCCATCATCGCCATGATCGGCATCCTGATGCTGATCGGCATCGTCAAGAAGAACGCGATCAT